>NZ_JXCG01000001.1:0-300000 GCF_001317345.1 Thermococcus sp. EP1
AACGTCCCATTGCATAGAGCCAGAAGTTTCTGTTATCCCTCATTTAACCCCCACCAAGACTAATTTATCTGATCAATCCAATAATGCATTTTGCTCAAAAGTGATCACAATTAGGAAAAGATTTAAATGTTTTTCAGCTATAAAACGCTATGGTGATTACTATGATTGAGGTCGGAGAATACAAGGTTAAAGAGGGGCTTTACTACACCAAGGACCACGAATGGGCTCAGGTAATGGAGGATGGAACTGTTTTGATAGGAATAAGTGATTATGCACAAAAAGAACTTGGCGATTTAGCCTATGTAGAGCTCCCCGAAATTGGAAAAGAAGTTTCAAAGGGCGATGTTCTTTGTGAAGTAGAGAGTGTCAAGGCAGTAAGTGAAGTCTATGCACCAATTAGTGGAGAAATTATCGAAGTTAATGAAGAGCTCGAAGATGCTCCAGAAAAAATCAATGAAGAGCCATATGAAGCATGGATCGCCAAGATAAAACCAAGCAACCTAGAAGAGGAACTAAAAGAGCTCATGTCAGCTGAAAAGTATGCTGAATATTTAGAATCTCTCTGATTTTCTTCTCTTTAAATTAATTCTCCCGAAAAAAGAACATCTTCTAATGGTTTAGCATCATACTCCAAACCTCTCAGGATTCTAGCGAATTCTCTAGCATATCCATAGCGAGTATAGATCTTCTCAGGTTTAACTGTCTCAATTATTTTTATAAGCTCCCAAAAGTCCGCATGGTTGCTTAATTTCAAATCTCCAAATCCAGAAACAAAAAGTCCTGATGAATGGATCCCATTAAACGACATTTGATTCTTAAAGCCACTAATTAAAACCTCCCCATCCTTTGAGATATTGCGGAACTTTATTCCAAATTTCTCATAGACTTTGGCAACTTTCAGTATTTCTCGTGAAACCTTAACGGAGTACCCATGGACATCCAAGATTTTAAGAAGCTCTTGGGCCTTTCCCATCTGATTTGCATATAACATAGGAGTCTTTCCTTTATCCAGTGAGTGTTCAACAAATGCTATAAGTTTTTTCTCAGCCTCTCTTGGAGTTGGGAAATTATACATGGGTAATCCATATGTGGACTCAATAACAAGCACATCTGCTCGTCTAAATTTAGCCTTTTCTGCAGTCCTAAGTTTAAACCATTTAACGTCACCAGTGTAAAGAAGTGAAAATTCATCAAACTTAATGTATATTTGAGCAGAGCCAAGCATATGGCCTGCAGGATAAAGCTTGGCCTTGTAATCACCTATGTAAAAGCTTTTACCAAAACCGTAGGTTTTGTAAAACCCTCCCTTTTTGAGATGGCTGAGAAATTTCGTGGCCTTTGTTGAAACTATAACTCCTCCACTAACAAAATGATCTGTATGAGCATGGCTCTGAAATGCTATTCTAGCGGATGAGTCTAAACCAATTCCTCTAATGATCATCATTCAAGAATTATTAAAGAACCTTTTGAGGTTTGCCCTCGGAATGTTTATTAATTTTGGGAGCATAATAACACTGGAGGTGATAAGCTATGAAAGAAAGCCTTAAAGAGAGGATACGGTTATGGAAAAGACTATATGTGCAAGCTTTTGAGGATGCCACTAATGCACTTCCAAATATTAGTGGAGTTCTTTTAGCATATAATACAAATATCGATGCTATAAAATATCTTGATAAAGAGGATTTAGAACAAAAAATCAATGAAATAGGAAAAGAGAATGTTTTTAAGATTATAGAAAATCCTCCCGAAAAAATAGCATCGCTTGAACATCTTTTTGGAGGAATATTGAGAAGTATAAAACTCGGAAAAGCAATGGAATGGTTTGTAGAGAACGAAGAAGTTAGAAAATATCTCCGAGACTGGGGATGGGATGAACTGAGAATCGGCGGCCAAGCCGGAATCATGGCAAATCTCTTAGGTGGAGTGTACAGGATTCCTACAATAGTACACGTTCCACAGAATCCCCAACTTCAAGCAGAATTATTCGTTGATGGACCGATTTATATTCCAATTTTTGAGGGAAATGAGCTCAAACTTATTCACCCTAAAGAAGCACAATATGATGAGAATGAACTTATCCACTATATCTATGAGTTCCCAAGAGGATTTCAAGTCTTCAACATCCAGGCTCCAAGGGAAAATCGGTTTATAGCTAACGCTGATGATTACAACGCTAGAGTATATATGAGAAAGGAATTCAGGGAGGGCTTTGGAGAGATAGTCAAAAAAGTAGAACTGGCCTTAATAAGCGGACTTCAAGTTCTAAAAGAGTACTATCCCGATGGAACAACATATAGAGACATCCTCGATAGGGTTGAAAGTCACCTTAACATCTTGAACAAACATGGCGTGAAGACTCACTTTGAATTTGCATATACACCAAGCAAAAGGGTGAGGGAAGAGCTTATAGAAATGCTGCCAAAGTTCACAAGCGTTGGGCTAAATGAGGTAGAACTATCCTCAATAATAGAGATAATTGGAGATGAAGAACTCGCAAAGGAAATTCTTGAGGGACATCTCTTTTCTGTTATAGACGGAATGAACCTTTTAATGGATGAAACTGGAATAGAAAGAATTCATTTCCACACCTATGGTTATTACTTGGCTTTAACCCAGTACCGAGGAGAACCTGTTAGAGATGCCTTGCTCTTCGCTTCATTGGCAGCCGCAGCAAAAGCTATGCGGGGTAACTTAGAAAGAGTTGAACAGATAAGAGATGCCTTAAGTGTTCCAACAAATGAAAGAGCAATAATCCTCGAAGAAGAGCTTGAGAAGGAATTTACCGAATTTGAAAACGGCATAATAGATATGACTGACAGACAGCTAACATTTATCCCAACAAAGATCGTGACCTCTCCAAAGAGCACTGTCGGGATAGGAGATACAATTTCAAGCTCTGCATTTGTTAGTGAATTCGGAATGAGGAAGAGCTGAGCTTTTCCTATTTTTCTAACTTGGGGTAAAATTTATATATAGGGGAAAACAAAGAGTATTTGGCAGAGTGTTTTTGATTATTCTGCTTGCTATAATCACTTAGGAGGTGAGAACATGCTTTTAGAGGCTCCAGTTTATAAGGAAATCTTTGGAGCGGTGAAAATTTACGAACTACAAAAAGTCATCAAGATGGATACTGAAACCGAAGATGTTCCAATGTTTACGGTGCAAAATATTCCGAGAGGGGATATATACAAAGTTATTGGGGAAATGGCAATAGTTGTACCTATGAAAAATGAGAAGCTTCATCTTGTTGATGGTGTGTTAAAGGCAATCCCCCATAAATCAACTATCATCATAGTTTCTAACAGTAAAAGGAAAGGGCCCAACAGATTTAAGCAAGAAGTAGACCTAGTTAAGCACTTTTGCAATCTAACGCACTCAAAGGTCTTGATGATTCACCAAAAAGATCCTGGACTAGGAGAAGCTTTTAAAGAGGTTGGATATGAGGATATTCTTGATGAAAAAGGGCTTGTAAGAAGCGGAAAGGGCGAGGGAATGCTCCTAGGAATATTACTTGCAAAAGCTATAGGTGCCAAATACGTTGGCTTTGTTGATGCTGATAATTACATCCCAGGAGCCGTTAACGAGTATGTTAAAGACTATGCTGCTGGTTTCTTGATGAGTGAGAGTGACTATGCAATGGTAAGACTCCACTGGCGACACAAACCAAAAGTAAGTAAGGGAACACTCTACTTCAAAAAATGGGGAAGGGTAAGTGAGATAACAAATCGCTATCTAAATCAACTCATAAGTGAGAAAACCACATTTGAGACCACTATTATGGTGACTGGAAATGCTGGAGAGCATGCCATGACAATGAAGCTTGCAGAAATCATACCATTTTCCACAGGTTATTCAATCGAACCCTACGAGATAGTTTATCTCCTTGAGCGCTTTGGCACTTGGGAGAATGCAAAAGAACTCCAAGAGGTATTTGATCAAGGAATAGAAATTTTCCAGATAGAAACCTTAAACCCACATTTTCATGAGGATAAAGGCCAAGAACACGTAAAAGAGATGGTTCTGCTTTCATTAACCACTATATACCACTCAAAACTCTCATCAGAGAGTCTAAAACGACAAATCCTAAATGATCTTAGAATGCACAATATAATAAAAGAAGACGAAGAGCCTCCAAAACCAAGAGTCATGAGGCCGATAAAAGAGATAGACATTAAAAAATGGATGGACACGTTGGAAGCCAATCAAGAGACATTATTGAGGTTCGATCTATGAAGATAATATTCCTTGATCTTGACAAAACCCTCATAGGAGAGGACTATTCCCCAGAACCAGCCAAAAAAATAGTAGAATTTCTAAAGGAGAGGGGATTTAAGATAATATTTAACTCATCAAAAACTAAAGCTGAACAGGAGTACTACCGAAAGGCACTTGATATTAACGATCCATTTATCGTAGAAACTGGAAGTGCAGTGTATATCCCAAAAGATGACCTGCCTTTTAACTTTCCCTTTACACGGAAAGAGAGAAATTATCTAGTAATTGAGCTTGGAGTTAGCTATACTATAATAAAAAAAGCTCTAGATGAGATAAAAGACGAATTTGGATTAAAATACTATGGAAACTCAAGCCTAGAGGAAGTAATTAAATACACCAATCTTCCAGGAGATCTAGCAAAATTGGCCATGCAAAGGGAGTATTCAGAAACCATATTCACTTGGGATACCCCAGGCTTCGAAAAAGAACTGACAAAAAGAGAATTAAAAATATCAAAGGGAAGCAGATTCTACAACGTAACTGGGAACACCGACAAAGGAAAAGCTGCTAAACTTATTTTGAATTTGTATTCACAGATTGAAAAAGTTGAGAGTTACGCCGTCGGAGATGGCCAAAACGACATTCCTATGCTCAAAGTCGTTGATTATCCCTTCACAATCGGTTTATCCTATTCGGGGGCTAAGAATATAAGGGAAATAACTAAATTAATGGAGGTGATAAAATGAAAACCCTAATCCTCGCTGGAGGGAAAGGCACTCGACTCTGGCCCCTGAGTAGAGAACTTATGCCAAAGCAGTTTATAAGAATATTTAACAACACTTCATTATTCCAAAAAACCATAGAAAGAGCACTAAAATTCTCAAAACCAAAGGAAATTTTTGTCGTGACAAATAAAGAATACAAGTTCAGGGTTCTTGATGACCTTAAAGAACTTGGTCTTGAAATCCCAGAAGAAAATATCCTTCTAGAGCCTATAGGAAAGAACACTCTTCCAGCTATTTACTGGGGAATGAAGACTATAGAGGAAAATTATGGTAGATCGAAAGTTGCCGTGTTGCCCTCAGATCACTTGATAAAAGTTGATGAAAACTATATTACAGCATTTGAAAAAGCTGAACAGCTTGCTAATAATTATTTCATAACATTCGGAATTAGACCTACAAAGCCTCACACAGGTTATGGATACATAAAACCTGGCGAAAAGCTTGAGGGAGGATACAAGGTAGATGAATTTAAAGAGAAGCCAGACTACGATACTGCGAAACAATATGTAGAAAATGGGTATTACTGGAACAGTGGAATGTTCCTATTCGACAGCACTCTTTTCATCGAGGAAGTAAAAAGAGTCGCTCCTAAAGTTTACACTGCTTTTGAAGAGGCAAAGAATATAGAAGAGGCATATGAAAAAGTACCAGATATCTCAGTTGACTATGGTGTCATGGAGAAAACAGACAAAGCTGCTGTGGTACCCCTAAATACATACTGGAATGACTTGGGGAGTTTTGATGCCATATATGAAGCCTTTGGGAAAGATAAAACTGGGAATGCTGTTAGAATCAGTGGATTTAAAGGAGAGTACATAAACATAGACTCCAAAAATAATCTTGTAATAACTGAAAGATTAACAGCAACAGTTGGTGTTGAAGATCTGATAATAATCGATACTGGAGACGCATTACTCGTTGCGAAAAAAGGAGAAACTCAGAAAGTTAAGGAAGTTTACAGAAAGCTTGTAGAGAGCAATGATGAGAGGGCCATAGTGCACAAGACAGCGTACAGACCATGGGGCTCTTATACCGTGCTGGAAGAAGGAGAGAGATACAAAATAAAGCGCCTAACGGTTTTACCTGGAAACAGACTCTCCCTCCAACGACACTATCATCGCTCGGAACATTGGGTTGTAGTCAGAGGGACTGCAAAAGTGAAGATAGGGGATAAAGAACTCCTATTAAGGCCTGGAGAGAGTACTTTCATACCTGCAGGGGTAGTACACAGACTCGAAAATCCCGGGAAAGTCACACTTGAAGTCATAGAAACACAAATAGGAGAATACCTGGGTGAAGATGACATTGAACGTTTCCAAGACGATTTTGGAAGAGGTTGAGATAAAAAGCCTATAATAGGGCACAGGTGATGAAGATGAGCAAGATATTTGGGACATTCGGCGTTAGGGGCATAGCAAATGAGAAAATAACCCCAGAATTTGCTTTAAAAATGGGCCTAGCTTTTGGAACACTTTTAAAAAGAGAAAAACCAACCAAAGAGCTTTGGGTAGTTGTGGGAAGAGACACTAGAGTAAGTGGAGAAATGTTGAAAAATGCCTTAATAAGTGGCCTACTAAGCACTGGCATTAATGTTATAGATGTAGGTATAGCTCCAACACCGGCAATTCAGTTCGCATGTAAATACTTCAAAGTGGACGGAGGAGCTGTTATCACAGCATCTCACAATCCTCCAGAATACAATGGAATAAAACTTCTCGAACCAAATGGATTGGGACTCAAAAAAGAGAGAGAAAGTATAGTTGAGGAACTTTTCTTTAATGAGGAATTTCATAAGGCAAAATGGTATGAAATTGGCCAACTCGTAGAAAGAGATATAATAAGACCATATATAGACGCGATAAAGTCTAAAGTGGACATTGAAGTCATAAAAAAGAGAAGACCATTTGTAGTCGTCGATACATCAAACGGTGCTGGGTCACTTGTGCTCCCATACCTCCTAAGGGAACTCGGGTGTAAAGTTGTGAGTGTAAATGCTCAGCCAGATGGCCACTTTCCAGCAAGAAATCCAGAACCGAATGAAGAAAACCTTCAAGGATTTATGAAAATCGTTAAATCGCTTGGCGCTGACTTTGGAGTTGCTCAAGATGGAGATGCAGATCGTTCAGTATTCATAGATGAAAACGGAAACTTTATTCAAGGAGATAAGACCTTTGCCCTTGTGGTCAAAGCTATGCTCGAAGAAAATAAGGGTGGTCTGGTGGTGACAACCATTGCCACTTCTCACATAATCGATGAACTTGCCAAGATGTATAATGGAAAGGTCATCAAAACCAAAGTGGGGGATCTAATAGTATCGAGAACCCTTCTGGAGCATAATGGACTAGTTGGAGGAGAAGAAAATGGTGGAGTTATCTTTCCAGAACATGTTCTTGGTAGAGATGGTGCAATGACCGTAGCAAAGATAGTTGAGATCTTTGCAAAGAGCGGCAAGAAATTCAGTGAGTTAATAGACACACTTCCAAAATTCTACCAACTCAAAACTAAAAAACATGTCGAAGGAGATAGAAAAACAATTGTCGCAAAAGTAGCAAAATTCGCAAAGAAAGAAGGGCTAACTATTGATACAACCGACGGGACAAAGATACTCTTCAAAGATGGTTGGGTTCTTGTGAGAGCGAGTGGAACCGAACCCATAATAAGAATCTTTGCCGAAGCAAAAAGCGAAGAAAAAGTAAAAGAATACCTCAACTTGGGACTAGACCTATTAGAAAAAGTATTAAACGATTAAATTCCTCTTCCCTCACTTTTAACTTTTCTATAGGAACCTTTGGTTTCTTCAATCTTTAAATACCATTGCACATACTCCAACGTGATGAGGAGTGAGAAGTATCTCAAGAAATGGCCCACAATATTACTTCTATCCATCATTACCGGAGTAATCGGGGGACTCGGAGCCGTTGTTTTTAGGAAGATGGTTGCAATCGTAAGAATACTCTTCTTCAGTTCCTTCCTTCCACATATATCTTTTTATTACCACGGATACAATATTGGATACATTTTTCTTCCCGCAATTGGCAGCCTGCTGATAGTAGTAATAATTAGAAACTATCCCGAATTAAAGGGAAATGGTATACCTGAGGTTATAGAAGCAGTGATATTCAAAAGAGGAGAAATGAAAGGAAAATTGGCATTTCTAAAAGCCTTGGCAACCTCAATAACCATAGGAAGTGGAGGAAGCGTGGGAAGAGAAGGACCAATCGGATTTATTGGAGCTTCATTAGCCTCAGCGTTAGCACAGGCTTTTAAGCTCCCTTCAGAAACGAAAAAGTTGTTAACCACATGTGGACTTGCTGCTGGAATAGCTGGTACTTTTAACACTCCATTTGCCGGAGCGATGTTTGCCCTCGAAGTAGTCTATATGGGAGTATTTTCTATAAACCTCGTCCCTATTTTTCTTTCTGCGGTTGTTGGGAATGCTGTGACATTAATATTATTAGGGGAGGGGGGTTTTGAAGTCACTCTATCTTCTCAAATAACATATAATCATGTAGAACTTCCTCTTCTATTTCTCATGGGACTTATATTCGGACTCTTAGCTGCATATTGGGCAAAGTTTATCTTCTGGCTTACCGATAAATTTGAAAAATCAAGAGCACCACTTCCTTTTAAATTGTTCATCGGTGGCTTAGGTGTTGGAGTTATTGGAATGTTCTTCCCAAAATATGGAATCTTGGGTGTAGGTTATGAAGGAATAGAGCTTGCCATTGCTGGATTGCTCCCACTTACTGTTTTAATCTTCTTAGGAATAGGAAAAATGCTTGCTACATCCCTTATGATATCTAGTGGACACAGTGGAGGTATCTTCGCACCTAGCCTCTACACGGGAGCTCTACTTGGAGCAGCCTATGGGAAAATGTTAAGTATCCTCTTCCCAACGCTTGAGATCAATACTGCCGTTTATGCTCTTGCTGGAATGGCAGCGTTTTTCAGTGGTCTAACTCAAGCCCCCATAAATCAGATACTAATGGTAGCAGAACTCACAAGAGGGTATGCACTTCTCCCTTGCGTTATAACGTCCACTATCACAAGTTTTCTGACAGCTAGATTCATTCTTAGAGGGTCCTCGGTATATACATTAAAACTCGAACGCAGAGGTTTCCGTATAAAGACTGGTCGTCCCATAGTTTTGGAGACGATCCCCGTAAAAGACATCATGACAACTAACCCCATCTTTGTGACTCCTCAAGATAGACTAATAGATATAGAATATCTTGTGGCACACACAGGACATGATTGCTTCCCAGTGGTTAACGAGAAACTAGAGGTACTCGGAATTGTAGGAATAAAGGATTTTCTGAACAAACCTCAAAGAGTGAAAAGTCTTCCTATTGAAAGATTTCTTAGAAAGAACTATGCAGTTGGATACCTTAATGAAACCGCCCATGATGCCTTTGAAAAATTAATAAAATATGATCAAAATCTACTTCCTATAGTAGAGTCTCCTGAATGCAAAAAGCTGATCGGAGTTGTGACAAAAAGAGATATCTACAAAGCATATTACAGAGCATTACAAGAAATGTATATAGAAGAGTGAATTATCTCTTTGAAATCATCCCCATTAGGTAAAAAAGAAGCTTTGCTGCTGTTAAAGCTGTGACATCCCCAAGCTCCATCCCAGCCACTTCCATTATATCAAAACCAACTACTTCTTTATTCCGTACAAGCCACTCTAATGCCTCTACTACTTCCCAAAATCCTAAGCCACCTGCTTCGGGGGTCCCCGTAGAAGGCACCATTGAAAGATCAAAGACATCTATATCTATTGATATGTATATTGGATCTGGCAAGTCTCTTACAATCTCCTTGAATCTCTCAAAGCTATAATGTCTTGCATGAACCCAATGAATACCTCTTTCTTTTGCGTATTTTACTTCCTCCTTAGTTCCACTTCTTATCCCAAATTCCGCTATTTCTATACCTAACTCGGATATACGTCTAGCCACACAAGCATGATTCCATGGGTTTTCTTCATATTGCTCCCTCAAATCCAAATGAGCATCGAAAACAATGTAGCTCTTTGGCATTAACGCTTTAACCGGTGCATAAGTCATTGAATGTTCTCCACCGAGAACTATTGGAATTGCTTTTGGATTCAGTTTTTTTATCTCCTCAATTGTTTTAATACCACGTTTTATTGTCTCAAGTGGATTACCTGCCACTATTGCTAAATCTCCAACATCTGTTATTTTAACCTCAGCCAAGTCAGTGTCATAATCAAGAATGTAACTCTCTAAGTTAAGAGTAGCTTGCCTTATTAATGTAGGACCAAACCTGGTTCCAGGCTTATAAGAAGTTGTTCCATCAAAGGGAATCCCCAAGATTACAAAATCTGCTTTTTCTATATCACTCATAGGAAATTCAAGTTTTAAGGTTTCATAAGTATAAAGCAATTCCATTGACCCCACCGAGAGAAAATTTAGAAAATAAGTTAAAAATGTTTGCAAAAAGAGAGCTATTTCTCCAAGGTTACTTCTTCTCCTAGACTTAAGATAGCTTCTTTTCCAAATGCACAAACTTTAACATTTCTTGTCCCATTAATGATTTTTGCCCTTATCTTGTTATTTTTGACAACAAGATCAATCCATGTTCCTCTGAAAAAGAATCTAAGGTTTACTGATTCCCATTTTTGAGGTAAGCTTGGCGAGATTTCTACTCTATCATCCTTGATGTCAATTCCACAAAAACCTCGGAAGAGTGCTTGCCATACTCCCCCTGCTGTTGCAAGATGGAAGCCATCATGAGTGTTCCCATAAATGTTCCTAAGATCTATATAAGCACACTTTGTGAAATAGTCATAGGCCAGATCATCATAACCTAGCCAAGAGGCCACTATGCTGTAAGCCGGCATTGAAAGAGAAGAAGCGTGGGTCGTCCGGACAATGTAGTAATCAAAGTTCTTTTTAATTGTCTCAAGATCAAACTGTTCCTTTAACAGATATTGAGCTGCTATAACATCCGCTTGCTTTATGAGCCTTGTTTTTCCTATCCTTTTTCTTATCTCTTCGGGGAGTCTTGCTTCTCCAATACCATAAGGATCAAGTTTGTAGTCTTCCAAGTCAAAATATCCATCAAATTCCTCGAATACTCCCTCCACTTGTCTTGGAATATAAATCCTTTCTGCTATCTGAAGCCATTTATGCACTTCCTCTTCATCAACTCCAGTTCTTTTTACAGTTTCTACCCATTCGCCCCCAAGCTCCAGAGCTTTTTTAAAATACGCAACTCCTAAGAGAAGGTTATGCTTTGCCATTAAATTCGTGAAAAAGCTATTATCTACGTGCTCATGATACTCATCTGGACCTATGACTTTTCGTATTACATACCCTCTTTTCTCATCAAATTCTACCCTACTGGCCCAAAAACGGGCCGTTTCAAGGATTATTTCAAGCCCATATTTTGACATGAACTCTTCATCTCTAGTAAACTTATAGTACAAGTCCACAGTATAAGCTATGTCTGCGGTTATATGGTGCTCTTCCTCTCCTGTGTAAATTCTCACAACTTCCTTACCAGCCATGTCGAGAGGAACCAGGGAGGGAGTAGCCTCATACCCATCGTCAGCAGACTCCCAAGGGAATTGAGCACCATCATAACCATTGAGTTTAGCATTTTCTTTAGCAGGTTTTAGATTCCTATACCTATACATCAGCATCCTCCTGGCATCATCTGGAAAAACTGCTATAAAGAATGGAAGTGCATAGATCTCAGTGTCCCAGAAAACATGTCCCCTATAACCAAAGCCGTGTATTCCTCTGGCTGTTAGAGAAATATTGCTATCTCTTGGTAGTGACTGAATCAAATGGAAGAGACTAAAGTTAAGCCCTTTTTCTGCCTCATCATCACCTTCAATCTCAATCTTGGCCTTCTTCCAAATGTTATTCCAGTACTCTCTGTGCTCTTCATAAAGCTTCCCAAAACCCAATTCCACAGCTTCTTTGAGTTCTCCTAAAACTTGTTCCTTTAAATTCTCATCGTTTTTAGAGGATATAACCACATATTTAATAAATTCATAGACCTCGTTAGGCCGAACTTGTAGACTTAAGACCTCTGCTATACCCCTACTACTCTTTATAACGCTTCTCTCCACCTTTTCCTCTGTGATAAGGGAACTTCCAATCCCAATGCTGTATCTATCATCCAGTGTTCTAACCTCCGCATATATTGATTCCTCATCAAAATAAAGTTCCTTAAGTGAGCAATGTTTCACCATAATTTCTGGACGGTAAGAAGGGTTTGCAACATCTGTTTCAATTGGATTTACCAAAGTTAATAAACCACCTTTACTCGCTTGAAATTTAAACTTTAATATAATAAGGTTCTTTCGTTTTCCATGAACAATTCTTAAACTCTCATATTGAATTTTCACTCCTTTGTGGGTCTCCATGTGAACCCAAGTCTTTAATGTTCCTTCCTTAATATTAAGTTCTCTTTCATATCTTGAAAGCTTGTGTGTGCTCAAATTAAGAGGCTCTCCACTAAACATCATCTGCAGCCCAATTACTCGAGGAGCATTCACGATTTCTCTATAAAAGTAGGGAGCATAGTCATAAATCCCCGCAACAGTTGTACCATATATTGTGGGTTCAAGTTCAATTTCTCCCCTTAACCCAATATGACCATTTCCTAATGTTAATATCGTACCATAAAGTTCCTCTTCTCTTGGTGAGTATCGGTTAAACTCGAAATTGAACTTCATACCCTACCCTCCTTTCTTTCTATAAGCTGCTGAAGGTTCTTAGTAGTCAATTTGGCAAAATCATCAAAAGTCAAGTCAGCACTATCCAACTTCGCTTCCCTTTCATAGCCCAAAGTAAAGGCTCCAAGTTCTTTTCCAGCCCGAATACCTGCTGGAGCATCTTCAATTACGAAGAAAAATTTGATATCTGAAAAATTTCTTCTCAACTCTTCCATCGCCAGTTTGAAAACCTCTTTTTTAGTTGGGGCCATTCCACTAACATTCACATCAAACAAATCAGCAAGTGTTTTCTCCCCAATCTTGACTTTTTTCGCTAGTTTTGTCGCATTTTTAGATGCAGATGCAAGAGCATTCTTTATTCCAGCTTTTTTTGCGTTCTGTAAAAAGGCTATTGCATTCCAATTAACCTCGTATTCCTCCCTTTCAAACATCTCGTTGACTATCCTGTTCTTAAACTCTGCAAATTCATGTAGAAGTTCCTTTCTCTCTTCTTCACTTCTTGCATTATATTTTTCATAAATCCCCTTGAGTTCTAATATCTTATGAGCTCCCTCATATCTTGGTTTCCCTGAAACATAGGTCACATAAAATTCGTGATCAATGTCCGCTCCGTAGTGCCTTGCAGCTCTTTTCCAAGCTTCTTCATGAGGAGTAAAGACTAATACACCATCAAAGTCCCATATTAGTGCTATCTCCTTCATTTGATGCCCTCCAGTTCATCTTTCTATTTTCTCTATTATAATGCGCTGAGCCTCGATATCTTCCACCTCTGCATCAAATCCTCCTATAGTTAATGTCCCTTCTTCACTTTCAAGAACAAAATTACTTACAATTCCAAAACGGTTTACAGAACGAACTCTTCCTTTGGTTTTTATGGGGTAACTACTTTTAATATCCCTTCCTTCTACTGTAACTATGGGAGTGTAACCAAGCTTTAAGAGAGTTTCCAGCTCGTTAAGCGCCATAGAAAATTCTATAAAGGTCTTTGGATACAGTTCGGGCCTTGAAACCCAACAAAGGGCCTCTTTAGCCTTTATCCATAGATTATTGTGAATGTTTAGTAATCTAAGCAATAAATCCTTTTCTTGAATGACATACCCATAAATCTCCGTATTTGAAACGGGAAGCTTATGAACACTAAAGAACCTTCTTTTTGCATAAACTGCACTTGAAAGATCTGCAATAACAAGCAAAAAGTTCCCAAGTTCAGAGGTTTTTATTTTCACTTGATCTTTGAATCTCTCAAATTCCTCAAATCCGCCAGTTCCAGGGTATACCAAAAGATATAAGTTTACTCCTCTCTGAGCAGCCCCTAAAAGATAATGTTTGAGCTCTTTAAAAATAGGGAATGGCAGTTCTGCTCTAATCTCTACTTCTGCAGAGTTAACTATCTCTATAATACTAGCCAATACACCCTCTAAACTCCTAACCATAGAGATATACGGTCCCTCTTCTTCCGACCTGCTTTTTATTTTCATAAGTTCTTCTTGAAGAGTGCTTTTTAAAAGGTCAAATTTCATTTTTTGAATATCTATGAGGGCGCTTATATCACTTGCAGTATATATTCTAGGCCTCCCTGCAGAAGCTCTAATAAACCCCTTCCTGATAAGGCTTTGGATTATGTTATACAATTGAGGTTGATGTATATCCAATGACTCAAGAAGATCCTTCACGGTGGCCCCATTCCTCACAAGAATAGCAAGATACACTTCAGCTTCTCTTTTCGTGAGTCCTAGTTCCTGTAGCTTCTCAATCAAAAACGCATAGTTTTCCATTGGTACACCCCCACTGCCCCCTGCTACTATACTTTTTCTGCATTAATACTATTTAAATATATTGCATACTATATCAGTAAGGTTTATATAATATCATTGTAGTATAAAAATTGAAAGACCATATTACTTAACCCTAGGTGGGAGGGAGAAAAATGAAGAAAGTTCTCTTTGGAGGTCTTTTGATTTTTGCCTTGCTTTTTGCAGTAGTAGCCTCAGGATGTATTGGAGGCCAAACTCCAACCCCAACAACAGAAACAAAGACTGAAACCGAGACACAGATTCAAGAAAAAGTCTTCATAAGATTTGCAGGTTGGAGCGCTGGAGAAACTGAGATGAAAAACTACCAAAAAATGATTGCTGAATTTGAGCAAGCAAACCCGAACATTGGTGTTAAATATGAGGTCATTACTCAAATGTTCCACGAAAACATCCTAGCTTCATTTGGAGCTGGTGTTGCTCCAGACATATTCTACGTCGATAGCGCATGGTCACCAATATTCATTGACAAGGGAGCTCTATACCCAATATCCGAACTTGCAGACCAAAGCTTTATCGATCAATTCTATCCATTCCTCTTAGAACCCTTCAAGAAAGATGGAAAGCTTTATGGTCTTCCAAAAGATTGGAGTATGTTAGCTCTCTTCTATAACAAGAAACTCTTTGAGCAAGCAGGATTGACAAAACCACCCGAAACTTGGGAAGAGCTTGAACAATACGCAAAGATAATAGCTGATAAAACTGGAAAACCTGGCTTGGCAATTTACCTTGGTGGATTCAACAGATACGTACCCGTTGCTGTGAGTAACGGTGCTCCAAAGCCTTGGTTTGAAAAACCTGAAGATGCAGCTTGGTTTGACAATCCAGTGGTTAAAGAAACCCTTACTTGGTACATAAACCTCTACAAGAAAGGAAAGATTGAGAGAGAAGAACAAGGATTAACTCCTTATGTTGTGCAACCCGGAGATGTAGGTGCAGGATGGCTTGGAGATGCCTTTGGTCAACAAGAAGTTGCTATGGTAATAAGTGGAAACTGGATGATACCATTCTTAGCTGATCAGTTCCCTGACTTCAAGTATGGAGAAGACTGGGACATTGCTCCAGTTCCAGCTGGAAAAGAAGGCAGAGTTACAATGGCATATACAGTCATCTTAGGAATAAACGCAAAGAGCGAACATCCACAAGAGGCTTGGAAATTTGTAGAATTCTTATTAGGTCCAGATGGACAAAAAGAACTTGTTGTCAAAGGAGGACACACACTACCAAGCATAAAGGGCTTTGAGAACGACCCCGACATGTGGCCACAACACAAGAAGACACTCTCCTTTGAGTACGACGAAATGATAGTGTTCCTTTGGGGTCCAAAATCAGGACCACTTGAAGGTAAGTTCAGTGACGCAATGGCTGCTGCAATGAGAGGAGAAATGACAATTGACGAAGCAATAGATGTTATGAAGCAGGTTGTTCAAGAAGAATTAAGTGGCTGAGGTGACTGATATGTTTTCTTTTTCTTCTTTTTATGAGAAGGCTAGAAATAAGGAAATTGTTGCCGGTTTATCTCTCATCTCAATCGCTGTCATTCTAAACCTCGTTTTTGGATATTTTGCAATGGGATTTGCCTTCTATTTGAGCTTTTTCAAGTGGGATTATATAGGGACAATGCAATTTGTGGGGTTAAAAAATTTTGAGATAGTGTTAAGAGACCTAATGAGAGGTCTCAACGGAGCCTCATATTTACTTTCTCCGTTTTATACAGGATTAAAAAACATTCTTATTTATACTGCAATAGTTGTCCCCGTACAAACGTTTCTTGCTATAGTTTTAGCCTCTTTTGCAAATCAAAAGATTAAGGGCCAACAATTCTTTAAAGTATCCTACTTTCTTCCTGCAACCACCTCTTCCGTTATAGTCGCCTTGATTTTTATTTGGCTCTTCATGAAAAACGGTTTTATTAATTTTGCACTTTCCCATGTAATTCCAGGATTCCAACCAATAGACTGGATAAACGATAGAAATTATCTCCTCTTAGCGATAGCTACTGTTGCTATATGGGGAACCAGTGGACACTTTATGGTGTCCTTCCTAGCAGCAATGCAAGCGATTCCCAAAGAAATATACGAGGCGGCTATGCTAGATGGTGCAGGCCCCATAAGAAGATTCTTCTTCATAACAATTCCAATGTTAAGGCCCATGATAGTGTATGTAGTGGTTATGGGTCTTATTGGGGCCCTCCAGATGTTTGACCTAGCTTGGGTAATGGCTGGGGCCAATGGCGGGCCAGGAGGGGCAGGATACACCGTGGCACTGGACATCTATAATGAGGCATTTACAAGAATTAACCCCGGGGTTGCAGCAGCTAAAAGTTGGTTCCTCTTTGCTATAATCTTTACAACTACATATATCTTCCAGAAAAAGTATGGGAGGGCTATGAGATGACACCCAAAGAAAAAGAACTACTAATACGACGTATCTGGGTTGTAATAACTTATGTAGTCCTATTAACCTTTGCACTCGTTTATCTAATGCCATTCATCCGCTCTCTTGTAGCTTCTTTTATGACGTGGGCTCAAGCTTCAAGATACCCCCCAGAGTGGATGCCTAGTCCATTCACCCTAGAGAATTATCAGAAACTCTTTAGGTTGGAATTATTCCCAAGATGGATTAGAAACACTGCTCTTTATGCGGGTTTAATAGTTGCGGGCAATATAATGTTTACCAGCATGGCCGGTTATGCATTTGCTAGATTGAAATTCCCAGGGAGAGATGTTCTTTTTTCAGCTCTACTTTCTCTCTTGATGATCCCCATGTTCGTAACCTTAGTGCCAAATTACATTATAATATATAAGCTTGGGCTAATAGACAACATCTTTGGACTTGCCCTTCTGGGCCTCACTAATGTCTCGAGCATATTCCTAATGAGACAGTACTTCATGTCTCTTTCCACCGAAATATTTGAAGCTGCTCGTTTGGATGGATGCGGACCGATAAAATCATTTTTCTACATTGCCTTACCTCTAGCAAGACCTGCCCTTGGAGCAGTGGCCGTATATCAATTCTTAGGCTCTTGGAATGCATTTATAGGTCCACTGATCTTCTTAAGATCTCCCGAGAACTTCACACTCCCAGTAGGACTTAGTTTTGCTTTCCAAAGAAGCATGTGGACTGAATACACTCCAATAATCGCAGGTTCACTCGTGGCATCTGCACCCACGATAATCCTCTTCCTTGTGCTGAATAAGTATCTGATTAGAGGTATAGTAGTTACAGGAGGGAAAGGCTGATGGCGAGGGTTTTGCTGAAGAATGTCACAAAGAAATTTGGAGATGTGATAGCTGTTAGTAGGCTAAACCTTGAAATTAAAGATGGAGAATTCATGGTGCTACTTGGTCCAAGTGGATGTGGGAAATCAACAACTCTTAGAATGATTGCTGGATTGGAAACACCTACAGAGGGTGAAATATGGATTGGCGATCAATTAGTTAATGAAATAGACCCCACTAAGAGAAATACAGCAATGGTATTCCAGAGCTATGCTTTATACCCCCATATGACTGTCTTTGGGAATATCGAATTTCCTCTAAGAATGGCTGGTGTTCCAAAACAGGAACGAGCCAAAAAGGTAAAAGAAGTTGCAGAGTTCCTGGGAATAAGTGAGTTGTTAAACAGAAAACCAAGCGAGTTAAGTGGTGGGCAACAGCAAAGAGTAGCACTTGCAAGAGCACTCGTAAGAGAACCTGAGGTATTTCTACTAGATGAACCTTTAAGTAACTTGGATGCAAAAATAAGAACTCAAATGCGTTTTGAGCTTAAAAAACTCTTGAGTTACGATTTAGGAATAACAACAATTTATGTAACTCACGATCAGGTCGAGGCTATGACAATGGCCGATAGAATAGCTGTTATGAATAAAGGAGTTCTCCAACAAGTTGGAACTCCAAATGAAATCTTTTACAAACCCGCAAACACTTTCGTCGGTACATTTGTAGGAAGCCCCCCTATGAATCTAATTGAAGGAGAAATAATTGTAAAAGACAACAAAACACTCTTTAATGCTGGTGAATTTTTGTTAGAGCTTCCAATAGAAATGGAAGCCAGGGAAAAAGTGATTCTAGGCTTCAGGCCCCAGCATGTAGAAGTAAGCAAAGACGCAAAGGAAGGGTTTGTTAAAGGAAAGCTCCTAGGTATCGAAAAACTAGGGGTAGAAAGTTATGGCCATATTCCCTATGGCAACCTAGAGATAGTTGTTCAACTTCCAGAAAGTATGGGAACCAGTGTAAAAGAGGTTTACTGGAAACCAAGGGCAGACAGAATATACATATTCGATGCTAAAACAAGAGAACTCATTTATGGATAAGGAGGGAACTTTTTGAAAAAGAAATATGCGGCTATTATTTTTTTATTAATATTTACAATTCTGTTTCTAACTTATGGATTCAGATACGATTGTACTCCTCCAATAAGTGGATACACACGAGTTTCAGACAAACCAATTTTATCCCCAGGGGAGTATCCTTTCGAAAGCAAAGCAGCGTTTAATCCCGCAGCAATTGTTGTTAACGATACGATTTATCTATTCTACAGAGCCCAAGATAATAAATTTAGATCTTATATAGCCCTAGCAACTAGTAAAGATGGGATAAACTTCAAAAAGTATCCTCAACCCGTGATATATCCCACTCTCCCAGAAGAAAGAATGGGATGTGAAGATCCAAGAATTGTAAAAATCAACGATACTTACTATATGACATATACAGCTTTTGATGGTTCCACTGCAAGACTTGCAATAGCTTCAAGTAAAGATCTAATACACTGGGAAAAACATGGAATAGTGTTCCCTGAATGGCCATGGACAAAAAGTGGTGCAATACTCCCAGTTAAAATAAACGGAAGCTATATAATGTTTTTTGGAGATTGGAAAATCTGGATTGCATACAGCAAAGATTTAATTCATTGGAAAGCAGACTGGAAAAATCCAATACTAGAGGCCAGGTTAAAAATGTTTGATGAACGTCTCGTAGAACCAGGTCCACCTCCAATACTCACAGACAGAGGCATTTTGCTATTTTATAATGGAGCAAGCTGGGAAAAAGGATATAGTGTTGGGTGGGTTCTACTCGATCCCTCTAATCCCTACAGGGTTATCGCAAGGTCTGATGAGCCTATATTTGAACCACAATTACTTTGGGAAAAAGTGGGAAATGTTCCAAATGTGGTTTTTGCTGAAGGCCTAGTAAGGTACAAGGGAAAGTGGATCATGTACTATGGAGCAACGGATAAGTATACCGGAGCCATCATAGCACCAGCGTGCAGATTTAGCTTTTATGGAAAAGAGATCAAAAATGCATGGTTTAATGAGTGGCTTAACAAGGTCTTCTGGAGATTATATGGAGAAAATTACCCATAAATCAAGACAAAATCTAAATCTTTGTTACTCAACCCTGAAAATATTGCCACAAGAGTGTTAGAGGGGTGATAAAATGAGAATAGCAATGATAACTCCTCATGGAGATCCATTGGGGAAATTGGGTGAACCAGACACTGGAGGTCAGTGTGTCTACATTAAAGAACTAAGCAAGCATCTAGGAGAGTTAGGGGCAGAAGTAGATATGTTCACCAGACAGAGAGGTGGAAAACCTCCTATAGAGCACATTAACGAAAATGTCAGGGTAATTAGGATAGAATGTGGTCCTGAAGGCTTCATTCCAAAGGAGAAGCTAATACCATATTTGCCAGAATTCACTGAAAAAATTGCCAGATACATGAAGGAAAGAAATTATGAAATTCTCCATACCCATTACTGGGATGGTGGTTTTGTAGGATTAAAACTCAAGGAAATGTTTGAAGTTAAAATGGTACATACCTCCCATTCTCTTGGAATTCTGAAAGCAAAAGCTCTAGGGGACTTTGAACCATACAAAGATAGAATTGCCCTTGAAAAAGAGATTTACGATAAGGGTGATGCTATAATAGCAACTACAAACATTGAAAAGAAAGATATAGCTACCCTTTATGAAATTGACGAGAATAAAATCCACGTGATCCCTATAGGGGTTGACACAAGCTTTTATAAACCAATAGAAAAGAAAGAAAAGCTAAAAAAGGAGCTTAAACTTCCAAAAGTGCCATTAGTCTTTACTCTAGCAAGACTAGACCCAAGAAAGGGCTTAGACTTGCTCATAAAGAGTGTTCCCTATATCAAGAAGCATTATGATGGAGATTTTCTAGTTCTAATAAGTACCGGCACCGGAGCAAAGGAAGAAGAACCAGAAAAACAGAAGCTTTTACGTTTAATTAAAGAATTGAAAGTTGAAGATCGTGTAAAGATAATTCCTGCAATAGAGCCGAGAGAACTAGTTCCAAAATACTATTCAGCTGCGGATGTCTTTGTTCTTCCCTCTCCATACGAGCCATTTGGAATAGTCATGCTTGAAGCAATGGCATGCAAAACTGCTATGGTGGGAACAAAGTTTGGGGGTCCAGCAGAAGTCCTAACAGATGGTTATGATGGATTCTTAGTAGACCCAAAAAATTCTGAAGAAATGGGAGCCAAGATTGCAGAGCTGTTAAAGAATAAGGAGAAGAGAGATACCTTTGCGGAGAGAGCATATCAGAGAGTTCTCGAAAGATACTCCTGGCATAGCGTGGCTAAACAAGTACTCCAACTCTTTAAAGAATTATGAGGTGACAACATGATTGATATTTTGACATTAGGGGAAGCATTAGTTGACTTAAAACTCATAAATAGTCAAATAAGTATGCACGCTGGTGGCTCTGTCCTTAACTTTTCTTATTATGCTGAACAAACTGGGGCAAAAGTGAAATTTGTTGGCACTATAGGAAATGACTTCTTAGCAGACCATATAGAAAGTGAACTCAAATACTTAAATTCAAACATAAAGCCATTTCGTATAGGTCAAAACACGACTCTAGTTTTAATAAAAGAAGCTGGAAAAGATTTTATCATCTATAGAGGAGCTGACAGGTTCTTAACCTATAATATAATCGAGAGAAACTGGAAAAAAGCAGAGATTGTACATACCTCTGCATTCGCACTCTCTCTGAAGCCTGCCAGTGCGGCCATTCTTAGAGCATTGAAAAAAGCAAAGGATGAAGGAGTATTGATCTCAATAGACCCCAATTATCGTAAAGAAATATGGAAGAAATGGAATGCTAAAAAAGAAAATCTACTACAGGCCCTCGCAATGGCAGATTATGTTAAACCCTCATTTGAAGATGCTAAGGAACTCTTTGGAATAGAAACTCCAGAAGAAGCATTAAAGGCTTTTAAAAACGCAGGAGCAAAGAATATTATATTAAGTATGGGAGAAAGAGGAGTTATTGCACTTACTGAAGACAACGAGATTATTAAAGTACCTGCAAAGAAAGCTAACATTGTGGACCTCACAGGAGCTGGAGATTCGCTTTTTGGAACAGTGATAGCAAATATAGCAAAGGGATATTCTCTCAATGAAGCCATACAAGAAGGAATCAATGTAGCCACTCAAGTTATAAAAAACCCAGGCAACCTCGTAAGAATAACACAATGAGAATTTAAACAAAAATAAAAAAAGTTCACTAACTCTCTCCCTTAAGCTTCATGATCTTTATTCTTCCAAGAGTTTCCCAGTACTCAACGTTGATTCCCTCTTTAAGTTTATCTTTGATATCCTCATTAACCCCTGTAGCTATTGGAACATCAAAGAGATCGTAAGTTTCCATGTCCATAAGTTGGATTGTATCAGGTGTGATGGCTATGATTTGCCCGGTTCTCTTGTCGATAATTGGAACATCAACCTCTGCGCTTGTTGGCTTTACAATGCTCCTAACTTTACCATCGAAGATTCCAACTGCCTCGATTCTTGCCTTTGCTGAACCGTGTTTTCCAGGGGATGAAACTGTGATGTTGCCTATTCTGCACGGTTCATTATCAATAAGGATATATCTCCCGGGTTTGAGCTTACTAACCTGAACTCTGGTTTTGTCTCCCATTTTCTTTACCTCCCACAAATGTTCTTGATGTGGTTTATTCTACTCATTTAAAAAATTTTTGAAGAAGATTTACTTTTTCTTTTTCAAGCCTTGCCCTTCAGGGCGGGAAGGAGATCAGCAGAGTAAACTGGTTTCATAACTAACTATAACTTCATTCACAACAGTCCATGCCATAAGTGGTTCTCTGTAAATGCTGACTTTTTCTCCCTTTATATCACTTAGAAAGTCTCCATGAGGAAAGCCGCCCACAATGACTACGGGTGAAGTGTACTTAGTCAGTTTCTTTCCAAACTCCTTAGGTACCATGAATTTTCCTTCCTCATGCATGATAAAAACTGCATCTGGGGTTATCTCCTGGATAAGTTTAGAAAGAGTCTTCTCCTCAATTCTCAATAGTGCTAAATCCTTAGGAACAACCTTATTCTTGAATAAACTCTCCATTAGCCCCACAAAGCGGTTGTAGTTCCTGGGTAACCTTGTTTCGGGTTTTATGTAGATTACTTCATTATTCCTTGTGTGCACATAAACCCTAAGCTTGCCTTCTTTATTCAAGATACTCTCCAAGGCATTTATGAGGCATAGGTGAACTATATCAGGCCTACCTCTTCTTTCTCCATCCTTTAAAGATTTCAATACAGAATGATGATAGGTAGAGTCAAGAAGAATATCCTCTGGTCGTTTATTCCTCTTTTTTGCATAGTTGATAATTATAGGATGGTTTCGAAGCTTTTTTGGAACAAGCTCAAGCTCACTGTCAGCTATTATCAGATGAAGCACTTTTGCTCACCTCTATTCGAATACCTCTCTTCTTAAGTCCATTCATTATTTCTAAATATGTATCTTCTCTCATTCCCAAGATTTCCGGAGGGATGACACCATATGCACAAGCACCTCTACCTACAACGCGAGCTATTATAGCCGTCGTAAAACCGGTAACACGGGCCATTGATGTAAAACCATCTTTTTCTTCATCATACAGAAAATATCTGATTTCCATAGGTTTACCATTAATTCTGCCGTTTCCAATAACTTCCATTATTGAAAAATCCGGGCTTTCATACGTCATTAATGGGGATATCACATTAAGAGTATTTTCCAAGTTTTCCGAACTGAAGAACCCAAGTTCCCTTAAGATTTTCATCTTGGCTAAATGCCCTGGCCAGCGAAGTGTCCATTCCTCCAGTCTCTTAGCATTAATATTCTCAAGAAGCGAACGCAGACCATCACTTATAAATCCCTCAAATTTTTTCCCATCAATTTCAATGATTTTAATATCCCCCAACGGATCAACTGATAATATCTCTCCATCTTTTACAATTCTCGCAGGCCTAGTGTATTCTTCAATTAAATCGTAAGGAGACCATGTTATTCTATAATATAATGGAGGCTTAGGCTCTTTTGGAAGGCCTCCGACATAAATATAGGCCTCTTTGAGTTCATCCATTTCCTGATAAATTCGTCCTAAAAATATATGACTGAGACCCGGAGCAAAGCCAGCGTCAAATACCACCGTCACCTGGCTTTTTTCTGCCTCTTTTTGGAGCTCAAGAGGATTTTCAGGCATAAAAGAAACATCAACTATATCAACACCTGCTTTAATTGCGGCTTTAACAGTAGAATAACCGAACCTACCTGGCAGTGCTCCAATAACTAATTCAAATTGTCGCATGATTTTGACTAGTTCATTAAAGTCCGAAGCATCTATTTTTATGGTTTCTACAAATTTTGAGAGTTCTTTTAATCTCTTTTCACTTACATCGCCAACAGAAACATCAAACTCATCTTTTAAATCCCAAGCTATAGCCTTTCCAACGTTACCCGCACCTAATAACAACACCTGCACTATAAACCACCTCTCCTTTCTTGGACCAAAGTTATATAAAATGCTATCGAAAAAATATTTAAGATGAGATTTAACCTTCCAAGTTTTCTAAGGAGAAGAGGACTCCCAGAGGTATTACTTGAGACTTCAGAACCAAAGATCATGCACATAAGTGATACACCGGATAACATATACTCATTCATTCTCAACTTAATAGAAAAGAGTAGGCCAAAATACATAATTCATACTGGAGATCTCGTAGACAATATAAAACTCGAGAGACGACCCGAACTTAAAGATAGATATAAAAAGAGAGTTCAAGAACTTTTAGATATTCTAGAAAACTCTAATGCCACGGTATATATAGTGCCTGGAAATGAAGATGATCCAGAAATACTCAAAAAATTTTCTAGAAGGGCAAAAATAGTAAAGCCTGGTGATATCATAGAAATAGAGGGAATTAGACTGGCTTTGGCTCACGAACCTCATGAGTTAAAAAACAACGAACCCATTGATTTTGCATTATATGGCCATAACTTTAAAGTTATCGAGAAAGGCCTAAATGGAATCCTAAACATTAATTTCATTCTCCCACAAAGCAAACGTGTTATTAAGGTCAAATACCCAGATGGAACAAATTTTGAAAGAGGTTATAAAGTGATGAGGGGATTATAATGAGATTAATGCGTTTTGGACCTTCAATGTTATTTTTAAGAACCTCCAACGTTGGAGTTGGAGAGAATTTCATTACCAACCTTTTTGGAGTTCCAAAGACATCTGTTGAGGAAGCATGGAACCAAAGCGGCGAACTTGATACTATTGTTTTTGTGACACCAGCCGAAGAATGGAAAACTATACTTGACCTAACAAGAGGAGCCTTTTTGATAAAAATGAGAAGCGATAGCGTGTTAAAGGAACTTTTGAATGCAAAAGCCCCCTTTGACAGGGCAAATCTTGGACCACAAATAATATTGTTGAGAGTTCCCAAAGAAGCAGAAAAGATCTCGGAAATAATCCCCCAAAGATATAATGCAATTGAGACTAGCTTTGCCCGAGGAGTAAACGAAGGAGAGGAGAAAGATACTCTTCTTTTAGTAACGGACAAAAAACTTGTCGAACATCTCAGTGTAGGGGATTTAAAAGGAGCCTTTTTAATCAAGAAAAACTTCATAGATGTATATAGAGCCCTCAGAATAGACTTACCAATCTTGCTTTTTAAGTTACTCCCAGAGGGATGGCGAGAGATAACCATAAGAATATATGACACAAAAAAGAGATACGAAGAAAATATTGAACGTGTACTTTTAGTTCTTGAAGACCTCGATCTAGGATACGTTGTAAGCGAAGGATGGGACTGGGACTATCCAAGGCCTTTTATGAGAATTAGAGTTTACAAGATAAAACTCATAACTTGGGAAGACCCCCTCAGGATAAAATTCCTTCTCAAGGGACTAGAATATAAAGGATATCAACGATTTGCAGATATCGATGTGTTTGTGGAAAAGAAGAAAATTCCTTGGATAGAAGTTTCCAGAGAATATTCTTCAAAATTCGATGTTGCTAAGGCAGCACGAGATGAGCTTGAAAGTTTGTTAAGTGAAGAAACTAGAAAAGTGCTTCACGAAATTGAAACTAAAATTTTAAATGACGAAGATCTTCAAGGGGGATCTTGAATTCCTTTCCATAATCATCCAAACGTGGAGACTTTCTAATTTTAATTTTTAATGTTCCTTCTTCATGAATAACCTCCATCACTCTAGAAGCTGCCTCTTCTACTTGTAAAAGCAATGCCCTTGTCGCTATATCCCTGTTTATGAAATAAATTCCTACCCTCTCTTCATCACCAAAAACATACCGTGTGTAATTTGTAGCGTATAATTCAAATGCCTCTTTCCTTTCCTGCAGATGCACAAGCTTTTCCATTCCGAAAATGAAGTACACTATATTTTTGTGGGTTTCATAGTATTCTCGAAGAATTTTGGAATACTTAGATGCATATACTGTAATATCTTGGTGGGGATCCACATAACCTATTATCTTACCAAGCTTTATGTTCCCCCCTATTTTTATTACATCAAGGTTATGTATGAAAGATGTATCCTTGCCAGCAATATCAAGATTTAATTTTAACATTGATAAAATATCTAAAACATCTAAGACAAGTATATTATCAGTAATTTTCTCAGAGATTTCTACCAGCCATTTAAAAATTAAATGAATGGGCTCACTAGAAGAATATTCTATGACAATTCCTTCTCTCCACATCACCGATTTTGTATATTCCAAGATTTCCTCCACTGTGGAAGTCATAATTCTATCACCCCATCCAAATGATCAAGTTTAGGTGCTTTTTTAATAAAAAATCTGTCTCCTCTACCATTAATCTCAAGAACTCTTGTGGAGCTCTCATACCATAGGGCCTTGACCTGAGCACTCATGAGGCCCTTTAGAGCAAAAACAAAGATCATGTTTCCTTTAAACAATGGCCTTCTTACAACTTTATCAAAATATTCCTCGACCCTATAGGAAGATTCTTGGAAGGAGTACATGAACTTTTCCGTGCCCAAAAACACAATAACGGCCTTATCAGATTTGACTTTTTCAAAGAATAACCTTACTGCATCATTATACTCTTTAAGTTGCACGTAAAACTCTTCCATTATCCTAACCCTTCCAATTACCTTCCCAAGTTCAACCTTGCCCCCTCCTTTAATAACACAGAGATTTTCCAAATGATGAGTGCTATATCCCAAAAATCTAAGCTGCTGGACAAAGAGATGAAATGTATCCAGCATGTCAACGATTAATAGTGGTATCCCCTCTTCATTGCTCCATTTCACCAATCCATCAAGAAAAAGTTCTGGGTGAGACGTGGATTCATACTCAATGAATATTCTCTCTCCCTCACAGATGTCATTTAAAAAGTCCCCCAATTGCAACCTCATTGGAATTCACCTAAAATTATTGTTATTAGCATGTTATTAAATGTTTTTCTTTCTATTTTAGAATTTTTTCTGTACCTTCGCCACAAAAAAACCACTAGTATTATGTTCATCTGGATAGAATCGTCTTGCTTTAGAGAGCTCAGAACTAAGCTCTATGTCAAATGGAGAGGTCAAGGCCGGTTCGCCAAATCGAAGAGGTAAAAGTGTAACATCAAAGTTATCAAGCACCCATTGGATCACAAATTCATTCTCCTCTGGTTCCAATGAACATGTAGAATATACTAATACTCCCCCAACCTTTAGATTCTCTAATGCAACCTTGATCATTTGCATTTGCAGGTTTTGACAGAATTTAACATCTTTAATTGTTCTATTTGCTTTTCTCTCTGGATTTTTATGGATTGTGCCACTACCAGTACAGGGGGCGTCCAAAAGAATTTTATCAAACTCTATGCCAAGTTCTCCCATGTACAGAGAACTTTTATGAACGAGGATGGTATTTGTCACTCCAAGTCTTGAAAGATTAAGTCTAGTCTCTTTTAGTCGATCTCCTCCCACATCAAAGGCATATATTACTCCCTTGTTTTCCATCAGTTGGGCCATATAAGATGTCTTCCCTCCTGGAGCCGCAGCCATATCCGCTACAATTTCCCCAGGCTTTGGCTCAAGAGCTACTGGTGGATACATTGAAGAGGCTTCTTGGATATAAATTAATCCTCCCAGATATTCTGGAGTTGATGTGATCGAAAAAGGTTCTCTAGTCAAACAAAAGCCTTCTCTCGCCCAAGGGACGCGCTTAAATTGAAATCCTTTTTTGTTTAACATCTTAGTAAGTTTTGATACATCAACACGAAGAGTATTGACTCGAAAACATCTTGGAAGAGATTTTTCCATTGCTTCAGCTATCCTTAAAGCTCTCTCGCCCCAAAGCTGATAATAACGCTCTGCAAACTCTTTTGAATAGCCAAGGGCAAAAAGTCTTCCTATCATGAGTAAAAATTTAAAAAGAAATTTATTAGGTTTTTGTCTTCATCTCTCAAAGGGACTCTCTTTTAACCTTTCATTAACAAAACGGATTATATGTCTCACATCCTGCTCTATGGTTTCAATCTCTGGCTTCATGAAGATATATAGTACGTTGGTTTTTGGAGTAAGTGATATATGCTTAACATTTTCAGCTTTAGAAAATCCTTGAATGAAGTCTCTAAGTAGTTCCACATCGCGTCTTTTCTCAAAGAGCACCTCGTACTGTTTTCCATTCACTTCAATTACTTCCCTTTGAAGAAGTTCTTCATCCTCGATCTTCGGTTTAAACCTATAATAACCTCTCTGAATCAAGTGTACTTCACGTCTAATTGTGGTGTAGGGCTTTATAACAAAATATATCTTGTCATGCCTATTAACTATCTTTGAAATTGGGAAATAGAGGATGCTTTGTCTTGGTAGAAGTGTCAAGGTATATTCAAACTTATCCAAATTGGCCTCATTGACCTTATAAAATGCTCTAAATCCCACATATCCTCCTATCCATACATATTCTTTGTCTTTCGGTTTTACTATACCTTCTATTGTCCGTAAGTAGTATTCCATTATGCTTAAGTTCAGTCTTCTACCTTTATAGAACTGTAAAGCTGCTACTGCACCCAAAACCATTATCAAAAGCAACATCTCAGGAGTAACCTTCATTATTAGACCTCCTTTATTGGATAATATCTTTGAAATGTCATATCATCAATTATCTCAAAGTTAACTTTGCCCTCTAAAACCTTTACTATATCCTTAACAATCCGTGCATGCACTGCCCAGTTAAGGGCCATTTCAAAAGGATGTCTAGGAGTCCTACGAGCAAGACCCAAAAAGATAACTACTTTATCATCCTCCTTTCTTATCAAACTCACAATGCCAAGGCTTACTATATCCTCCCCACTTATTGGCTCTCTAACTTTTTTGAGTTCTTCATAGATTTCCTTAATCTCCAACTATTAACCCTCCAATTTTTTCCAACCATTCTATACCTCTGGGCTCCTCCTCAAACATGGGTATCATTGCAATGTCAATTCCCCTGAATCTTCCCTCTATTTCTCTTAACACTTTTTTCTGGGCCTCTATTTTTACTCTTATCCTTGGGATATCCTCCTCAAGTTCAATAATCTTGTTTATGACTACCAAATTAAAAGGAATCCTAAACTTTCTTAATGCTTCATAGGCCCTTTCCGTCTCATATAGAGGAAGCATTTCTGGATTCATCACTGCAATTACACTGGTTCTTTTAGAATTAGTGATAGTTTCACGAACGAATTTTATTTCTCCCTCATAACCCCTTAGTTCCCTCATAACAGGATCTTCTTCCTCCCTACTCGGAAGTTTATACTCTTCACCCTCAATTACAAACTTTCGTTCCCCTTGTATATTTTCTATAGCCCTTCTCTTTTCTAAAATCTTTTTCCTAATTTCTATGAGCTTTTTTGTCCATATAAGCGCAATTTCTGGAAGAGCTAACACTCTAAGGGTTAATCCTGTAGGTGGAGTATCAAAGATTATAATATCCCATTTATCCCCCTCTTGCAATATTTCTCTAATCGCTTCAAGTGTAGCATACTCCTCTATACCCGGGGAAAAGCTGAGAACTTCAAAGTATTTCTCTAGATTTATCACTGTAAGGTAACGGTACATGTGCTTTAGATTCTCCTCTAAATGTCTCAAATAATTCTTGATTAGCTTCTCCATATCAAGTTCCATCGCATAAAGGTTTTCAGTTATCTGTTTAGGCTTATCCTCCAGTTTAACTTCAAATACATCACCGAGGTTGTGAGCAGGATCTATTGACACTATCAGAGTTTTATAACCCTTCCTAGCTAAAGCAACCGACACTGCTGCTGAAGTAGTTGTTTTACCAACCCCGCCTTTCCCTATGAAAAATAAAACTCTAAACCCTTCTCGTGGAAATAAATACTCCTTCATTTTATCACCTCATGTAATCTCAAACATTGCGGCAATTTCTCCAAATATATCATCCATCTCACCGGCTCTCCTTTGCATAACATAAATTTCCCTAATCATATGAGGCATTAACCTCATAACAAGTGTCGTCGGGGGTGATGGGATCCCTACGAATGACCCCATAAGTACCAAGGCAAAGACATTTTCAAGTTCTCTCTCCTCAAATTCAATATACTCCGTTGAGCGTGCTTTGAATGACCTGAAAAAACCTTTAAAAAATGCTTTTATATTCTCAAACATTTAACCACCCCGTCTTTATAGTTAATGAATTAACAGATTTCTCCTGCATAATATAGATTTCCCTAACCATATGGGGAAGAAGCCGGTAGCTAATATCTATGGGAGGATTTGGGATTCCCACATAACTACCCAACAAAAGAAGAGCAAAAACATTCTCTAACTCTTCAAGTTCCCACTGGATCCCCCTAAGATAATAAAGCTTGAACCCTTTATTAAACTCCCAAAGAACACGAACAGGCATTAAAACCCAATATAAAATCTTTCTTAAAAGTTTTTTCACCATACCATCACCTCAAAAATTATTTAAAATACGGAAAATTTAAAAATAAAGAAAGAAGGTTTACGCCGGAGCAGCCTCATACTCTTCTGTCGGTCTCTTCCATGCAAGGTAGAAGTCGTATCCAAGTAGGAAGTTGAGTAATAGACCTACTGAGAGAGCACCTTTTACTGCTATAGTTGTACTCATGTTGGGCAATGGGATTACTATGAGATACCAGACAATAGCTACCGTAACTGTAATCCATAAGAATAGTGCAGGAATTAAGACTGCGTAACTCCACTTTCCAGCATTCTGTATCTTGTATGCCCACAAAGCTGCTGTCATCATAGCAATTGAAGCCAACAACTGGTTCATACCTGCAAATGCTGGCCATAATACCTTATATCCAGCACCCCATGCCATCCAAGTTCCGAGACCTGCAATTATTATAGAAGCAACCCACTTGTTTGTGAGAGTATTCCAGATTCCCTGGCTGGTATCAGTTACCATTCCAAATAACTCCTGCCATGCAAATCTTCCAAGCCTTGTAGCGGTGTCAAGTGAAGTCAATGTGAATGCTGCAATCCAAAGAGTTGCAAATGTCTTACCTAGTGTAATGTCTATTCCATAGAAATCAGCCAATCCTTGGGCATAACCACCGATAAATGTTCCAAGTCCACCCTTGGTAATATACTGAGTTCCCCATTCAGCAATGTTAAGTCCAGTCAATTTGACACCATAAACTGCTATAGCAGTGATAACGATTGTAGAAAGGAATCCCTCAGTAAACATTCCACCGTAACCAACAAGTAATCCGTGAATTTCTTTGTCAAGTTGCTTTGATGATGTTCCAGAACCAACTATGGAGTGGAAACCGCTTAAGGCACCACATGCAATTACCAACGGTACTGTTGGCCAGAAGGGTGAGGGTTGTCCTCCAACAACATTTGCTGACCACATTGTAAATCCTGGAACTTCAAATGGCTTTGCAAGGGCTATAAATGCGATACCTCCAATGAGGAGACCAAACCACAGAATGTAAGCGTTTAAGTAATCTCTGGGTTGGAGAAGCACCCACACTGGTAATGATGATGCAATGATGATATAAATCATCAATATAATATTCCAGTAGTGGTATGCTTGAGTATAAGCAGCGCTTGTAGCATCTGTTTGCCCTGGAACAAATATCAAGGGGTTCTTAAACCCAATCCACACTGCTATCACAAGGAGTATCAATCCTATTGCTGTTGCAACGTAGAAGTTAACGTTCATCTTGTACATCATCCATCCTAGGAGTATTGCCACTAAAAGGAACAGTAATGTTGCTGTTGCTGCTTGTGGAGTTAAAACGAGCAGTCTTGCGGTAACAGCTACGAATGCTGCAACAACCAATAGCAGAGTAAACCATATGTACACCTCAAATGAAATACCTGTTCTTCTGCTCATTATCTTTCCAGCAATCCACTGTACAGATTTTCCATCATATCTAACTGAAGCCATTAATGCCAGATAGTCATGTACTGCCCCAATAAAGACGTTACCAAACCATACCCACAGCAAGGAGGGTATCCATCCCCATGCCATTGCCACTGCTGGACCCACTATTGGGCCAGCTCCTGCAATACTAGCGAAATGGTGTCCATAGAGAACAACTGGGTGTGCAGGGACGTAGTCCACACCATCATAAAGCTTGTGGGCTGGTGTTGGCCTGTTTGCATCTGCTTTGACTACTTTGTTTTGAAGACTCTTTCCATAAGTAAAATACATAGCTACATATATTATTGCAGCAGCCAATATAATCACTGCAGAGTTCATCTAAAACACCCCCAAAGGAAAATCCATCATAAATTTATTCTATGGTAGAATATATATGCCTTTCGGAAATCCGGGCGTTCTCACGAATAAATTTCGAGAAGTGTACCATATAGAAGTAAAAATAAAGTATTTAATCCACAAGTTGAGTCAAAAATAAAGAAAAAGACCTAACGCAAAGACACGTGAAAATCACCCTAGTTCTATTAGTGGTTGGCCTGTATCGACTGTGTCACCCTCCTTAACAAGGATTCTCTTAACAACACCATCCTTAGGTGAAGGAATCTCATTCTCCATTTTCATTGCCTCTAACACAAGAAGCCCCTCACCAATCTTAACCTCATCGCCCTCTTTAACAAGAACCCGAAGAATCTTACCAGGCATCGGAGCGGTGACTACGCCTTCCCCGCTAACAGGAGGTGCAGGAGCACTAGGCACTTCAACTGAAGCTGCGGGAGTAGGAGCTTGTGTCATGGGGACTTGTGGTATTGTTTGCATAGGAATTTCTGAGGGAGTATAGGCTGGCATGACTAAAGCTTCAAGACTAACTCCTTCTATTCCAACCTCATATTCCCTACCAGCCACGTAGACCTTTATTATCTTGCCCTTGGGTTTTTCCTCAACGGGTTTGAGCTTTCCTTGTTTTCTTAATTCAAAGAATTCTAATGCTACTTGTGGGAATAATGCATATGTTAGTATGTCCTCTTCTTTTTCTAAATAACCCTTTTCTTCAAGCTCTCTTCTTGCTTTCTCGAGCACAGGCTCAAGCAGGTCTGCAGGTCTAACGGCTATAGGTTCCTCATCTCCAAGAATAAGCTGCTTAATTTCTTCTTTTATCTGAGCCGGTGGCATACCATAGAGTCCCTTAACATAGTTTTTAGTTTCTTCTGTGATCATTTTATACCTTCCAAAGAGGACATTAAAAACAGCTTGAGTCCCTACTATCTGGGAAGTTGGAGTTACCAAAGGAGGATAGCCAAGTTCTTCTCTAACCTTTGGAACTTCTTCAAGAACTGTTTCTAACTTATCAAGAGCCTTCATTTCTCTAAGCTGTGAAATTAAGTTTGAATACATTCCTCCTGGGATTTGATGAATCAAAACATTTGGATCGCCGTGAAGTGCTCTTTTGTTCATTAGATGTTCATACTTCTCATCAAGCATTTTCCTTAAATAGCGAGAGATTTGGAAGATAAGCTTCATATCAAGTTTGGGTTTGTCCCCATTTCTTAATGAGTAATAGATACTTTGAATTGCTGGTTGAGCAGTTCCATTTGCCAATGGATAAATAGCAGTGTCTATGAAGTCAGCTCCAGCTTCCACTGCTTTTAAATAGGTAGCCGAAGCTAGGCCACTGGTTGCGTGAGTATGAACATTAACTTTTATCCCATAACGTTCTTTAATCTCCTTCACAAGATCATAAGCTGTTTGAGGATCTAAAAGAGCAGCCATGTCTTTGATTGTGATATAATCTACATCTAGCTCTATTAACTCATCAACTTTCTTCATGTAGTACTCTAGAGTAAAAACTTTTCCGGTAGTATAGCTTATTGCCCCCTGAACTTCGGCTCCAACTTCTTTGGCTTTTTTAATTGCAGTTTTCATGTTTCTAACATCATTGAGGGCATCAAAGACTCTAAAAATATCAATTCCATTTTTGTGCGCAAGCTCAACAAACTTTTCCACAACATCATCAGGATAGTGCTTATATCCCACAACATTCTGCCCTCTAAGCAACATCTGGAGCTTCGTTTTCCTTATATACTCCCTTAAGACTCTTAGTCTTTCCCAAGGATCTTCTCTCAAAAAGCGTAGAGCAGCGTCAAAAGTTGCCCCTCCCCAGACTTCCATTGAATAAAACCCTATCTTATCCATCTTCTCGGCTATTGGGAGCATATCACTTGTTGAGAGCCTTGTTGCAATAAGTGACTGATGAGCGTCTCTAAGAGTAGTATCTATTATCCTAACCATCCTCCTCACCTCAAGCTTCATTTAAAATTGGCCTTTATAACCCTTGTCTTTAGCAAATTAAGATTTTATTGGCCATCAAGGCCCAAAAAAGAAAAATTATGAACGTGATTATACATTGCAACCAGAAAAAGGAAATATGTGTATCAGACCAGACCTTCAGCTTTAGCTGCCTCTTCAGGATCTTCATTCCTATGTATCACCCTCAAAAGGGCCCTTATAAGAGGTTCTGGGTTCTCTCTTTGGAAAATATTCCTACCTACAACAGCTCCACTTCCCCCAGCTTCAATTACTTCCCACACAAGGTTTAAGAAATCAAGTGGATTACTTGCCTTCGCGCCTCCACTTAGAAGAACTGGAACTCCTGAAGCTGCTTCCACAACCTTAGCAAATGTTTCTTTTGAACCTGTCCAGTAAGTTTTAATCATGTCTGCTCCCATCTCTGCAGCCGCCCTTGCTCCATACATTACCACTCGATAATCTTCCTTTTTTCCGTACTTTTCATTAATGTAGGGGCCTCTTGGATATGCAAATTGAACAACAGGATACCCTAAATCATGAGCATAACTAGCTATCTCTGCAAACTGCCTCATCATAGCTCCCTCGTATGGACTTCCCCAATAAACTGTTGCCGCCACAGCATCAGCACCAAGCTTAATTGCGTCCTCTACAAAACCAAGTTGATCTTGCATGAGCCACTCCTCTTTTGGCCTAAGTTCGGTCTTGCTAGTAAGCTTTACCATCAGACCTACCTCTTTCCCAATGAGCTCGTTTCCAGCAATCCTAGTTATTCCTGGAAGCATCATAACGCCATCGATCCCTGCCCTTACGACCTTTCTAATAATAACCCTTGGATTAATGTGCTCCCAAGTTTCTTCAAAATCTGTTGGACCATGTTCAAATCCATGATCCATTGCAAAAATCAAGGCCTTTCCATCTCTTCTAAAGAATCTCCTTAGTCTCCTCTTTATGCCAATATTGTTGTAAGATTCCATGCTAATCACCTCTAGTGATACATTGCCTTTTTAGAATTTAAACCTTATCGTTAACTTAAATAACTCTTTAACACCAAATATTTCTGGTGAAAACCATGTTGGAACTTAACACACAGCTGATCGGCAAAAAGATTATTTACTTTAAGAAAATAGACTCAACTAACGAATACGCAAAGAGAATTGCTGCTCATGAGGAAGAGGGCACAATAATAGTGGCAGATGTCCAAGAGACAGGATATGGAAGAAAATTTAGAACATGGGCCTCCCCTCAAGGGGGACTTTGGATGAGTGTTATTCTAAAGCCAAATACAACCCCAGAACATATGATAAAACTCGTTTTTCTTGGAGCCCTAGCAGTAGTTGAAACCCTTGAACAGCTTGGAATTGAAGGAAAAATAAAATGGCCTAATGATGTACTTGTTAATGAAAAGAAAATATGTGGAATCCTAGTAGAAGGAAGCTTCTCCGAGAAAGAGGTTTACTACATCGTTCTAGGCATAGGTATGAATGTTAACAATTCCTTACCCCAAGAGCTTGTGAGTACTTCCACCTCGTTAAGAGAGGTATTGGGAGTGGAAATACCCATTATAGAAGTTTTTAAGATTCTTGTAGAACGCCTAGAACATTGGTATAGAGAATTTTTGGCAGAGAAAGATGCTCTTATCCTCCAGAAATGGAGAGAAAAGGCCATTTTAAGAAGAGAGGTAAAAATAATAACGGAAGACAAAACCTTAACTGGAAAGGCCTTAGATATTGACGAATTTGGTGCTTTGATCCTTGAACTTGAGGATGGAAAAAGGGAAAAAATTCTCTATGGAGATGTGTCATTAAGGTTTAAGTGATTCTCTATTCTTTCCTTAATTAGAAAATATTTATATACCTTGATGACCAATTTTCTCCCGCCATATCCCATATATAACACCAATGCCCGGAGGTGGGAGCCAATGGGGCTCCTTAAGAGCTATCTTGAATACCCCGTTTTGAGAAAAATCTTGATAGGTTTGATTCTTGGTGCAATAGTTGGATTAGTAATAGGAGACAAAGCAGCGACCATAAAGCCGCTTGGAGACCTATTCATCAGACTTTTAAAAATGTTAGTAATGCCAATAATCCTAGCTTCTCTAGTTGTTGGTGCAGCTAGCATAAGCCCTGCAAGACTTGGAAGAGTTGGTGTAAAAATAGTAGTTTATTACTTAGTAACCTCAGCTTTTGCAGTGTTCCTTGGTCTTTTGATGGCCAATATTTTCAAGCCAGGTCTAGGGTTAGAACTTGGAGTTGGAGAAGGGAAAGTTATTGAAGCAACTAAACCATCACTAGTGGACACTCTTCTAAATATCGTACCTAAGAACCCATTTGCAGCATTGTCAGACGGTCAAGTCCTACCAACAATATTCTTCGCCATTGTTCTAGGAATCGCCTTAAGTTATCTTATGAATAGCGAAAATGAAAGAATAAGAAACTCCGCCACGACCCTCTTTAATGCTTTCGATGGACTTGCTGAAGCAATGTATAAAATAGTTTGGGGAGTTATGCAGTATGCCCCAATCGGTGTATTTGCCTTAATAGCTTACGTTATGGGAACCCAAGGAACCAAAGTCGTTGGACCTTTAGCCAAAGTAACATTAGCAGTTTATTTAGGCCTTATAATTCAGATTGGACTAGTATATGGAATTCTCTTGAAGGTCTTTGGTCTGGACCTAATTAAGTTCCTCAATAAAGCCAAAGACGCTATGATTACAGCATTCGTCACAAGAAGCTCAAGTGGTACCCTACCAGTGACCATGCGTGTTGCTGACGAAAATATGGGTGTCCCAAGGAGCATTTACTCATTTACCCTCCCACTAGGTGCAACGATTAACATGGATGGAACTGCCCTATACCAAGGTGTATGTGCAATGTTCATAGCTTTTGCAATTGGACAATCACTCCCGTTCAGCCAACAGTTAGTAATAGTTCTTACAGCAGTCTTGGCTTCAATTGGAACCGCTGGTGTTCCCGGAGCTGGAGCAATAATGCTTGCAATGGTCCTTGAAAGTGTTGGATTATCTTTAGAGCCTGGAAGTGCAGTGGCATTGGCATATGCAATGATCCTTGGAATTGACGCCATATTGGACATGGGAAGAACAATGGTAAACGTTACTGGAGATTTAGCTGGAACCACAATCGTTGCAAAAACTGAAGGGGAGCTCGACGAAAGTAAGTGGTGATCTTTTTTCTTCCTTTTCTTTATGGAATAGATAGAGTTAAATACTCACTTACCATCTGATTCTTAGAACAAGAATATTTGGGGGATAGAGATGAAAAAGTTAGGAAGTATTTTAATAATCCTGCTTCTGAGCCTCTCTTTCGTTCATGCAGAGGCCGTGGATTATTATAAAGAGGAGTTCACTCTTAAGATCAAAATGTTACAAAACGGAGATGCTCAAATCACCGTAATAACTTCAATATTAGGACCCCAAGATAGAATAAATGAAGAGATAGCCAGTATACTTAATCAAACGAACATGAGCGAAGAAGAAGCAATAGCAAAATTTGAAAAAGAGCAACTTGACAATTACATCGCAAGTTTAGCCAATGCAGGAATTAGGACAAAAAACCAGACCTTCAAATTGGTAAGCATTAAAGAAGACAACTTCACCGTGGTCTTTACTGCCTATGCTGAGAGTTTTGCTAAGTATTATTCATATGATGATTACTGGGAGATAATAGTTGATCCAACAAGAGGATACGCTACAATGCCAATCCCAGATACAGGGTTACCACAAAAAATAGAGCTCCACAACATGTTCATAATAGAGCTACCTGAAGGAGCAGAACTTGTTGAGTATCCTCAAGCATATACCCAAGAATTTAACCAGAGCAAGTTCTATGTGCGTTCAAAGGTTGAAGGAAATAAAATAATCGTTGCTTCTGACTTATATCTGGAAGAGAATCTTTCTCCAGATGGATTTAGAGCACTTTTCGCCAATTACAATGCATTTTATATTCGCTATAGAACCCCATACAAAGGGGAAGAAACATACCAACCAGTGAAAACAGAACAGTACATACGGGCAGAAATTAAGGAAGATGGCACTACAAATCTTTTAGTTAGAGAGACATATCTTGAGCCAAAAGATCAGATAGAACTCATGAAACAACAAATAAACCTCTTGGGAGTGCAAAATGTAACAAATATGATACTTCAGAACTACCTACAAGGTATGATTATGCAAGGAATTCAAGTTGAAGATGCCAATGCAACGATTTTAGGGATGGAAAAAGAAGGGCCTCTAACAATAGAAGCCAATTATGTCTTGAAAAACTTCACAAAAATGGTAAATGGAACCTACGAATACTCCTTTGATCCAACTCTCTTGAATCCATCTCAACTAGGTTATAGAGCCCAAAATGAGATTAACCAAAGCTTGAAAATAGAGTTTATTCTACCTCCAACAGCCACTATCGTGGAAGTTCCCAAAAACGTGAGTAAAGAGATAAACGGAAACGAATACACTCTCATAACAACCATAGAGAAAAACAAAATAGTAATTACCGCAAATGTCTTTGTAAGGTATGGGGCACCTTTTGAGGATATCCAAGCGCTCCTCGGAAATGTAACAAGAGCTTACATTCGTTATACTATGCCAGAAAACAGCGGAGGTATTAACCTCACAACTACACAAATAGCAGGGATAGCTGGAGCATTGGTTCTAATTGGGATTGCCCTCTTTATGTTGAAGAAAAAATAGAGGGGCAAATTTTTAACCTCTTTTTTCTATTTGTTGTAGGTGGTGCTTGTGACAAAGAAGCTTTATTATGAAGATTCCTATCTGAAAGAAGCCACTGCAAAGGTTCTCCAGATAAAAGACAATGCACTTCTTTTGGACCAGACAATCTTTTATCCAACAGGGGGTGGACAGCCCCACGATACAGGAAATATAAATGATGTGAAAGTTCTAGACGTGTATAAAGATGAAGAAGGTAACATCTGGCATGTAGTCGAAGAACCAAGTAAATTCAATTTAGGAGATGAAGTAGAGCTCAAACTTGATTGGGAAAGAAGGTACAAGCTAATGAGAATCCATACAGCATTGCATCTTCTTGATCATGTTTTCAATGAGGTCCTTGGGAAAGAGAACTGGCAAATACATGGTAGTGGAATGAACCCTGAAAAGGGCCGTTATGACGTAAGATATCCAGAAAACATCAACCAGTACAAAGAAAAAATAATCGAACTATTTAATCGCTATGTAGATGAAGGTGGAGAAGTGAAAACTTGGTGGGAAGGAGAGAAGAGACTAACCCAAATAAGAGACTTTGAGATCCTCCCCTGTGGGGGGACTCATGTAAAAGACATTAAGGAGATCGGCCACCTAAAGAAGCTCAAACGTTCCAGCATAGGCAAAGGCGTTCAAAGAGTAGAGATTTGGCTCGAATGACTTTTCTCTTTCTATTCATGAAAAGGAGAAAGGTTTAAAAGCTCTATCAGATTCACTTAATAACGCGCGGGGGTTGCCGAGCCTGGCCAAAGGCGCGGGATTCAGGGTCCCGTCCCGTAGGGGTTCGCGGGTTCAAATCCCGTCCCCCGCACCATTGAGAACTTCTCACTCTGTTCTTCAAGAAAAACCACAATCCACTTAATAAGCTTTAATGAACCAAAGAGAATAAACTTCACTAGTATTGCTTAAAGATATTGTAGATGCGTTGTGCAGGCATCAGTATAAATTGTGTATTTCCTACCTCTTCCCTTTAGCCCAACAAAACCAATAGTGTAATCCAAAAATAAGTTAAAAATCAAAAAACAATCATCTTGTAATCTTTATCTCTCTCATAAGCTCTAAAGGCTCTGGGTGCTTTTCGAAGTATTCCCTAACGGGTTCAAGAAGTTCTATCAGGTATTCTGCAACTGCATTCTTTAGATCAAGTGGATGGAGGTTTCCTTCTGCAAAGTCCCTTTTAAGCTCTTCAAAGGTTGTGTAGGTCACATCTCCTCCAAATTTAGCTGGTCTGTGGATTGTAAACTCAGTGGGTTCCTCTCTAAAGATTATGTGTTCGGCCCAATCTAACACTGGGTTGTAGTTGACCTCCTTAGCTGGACAGAAGGCCTTTCTAAGTTTTTGCTTTATCTCCTCTGGAGTGTCATGGATAAATACTGCTGAATATGGCTTGCTTTTGCTCATTTTCATTGCCGCTTTAATCTCCTTGAACTCCTCCTCACTCTCAATCGGCCACTTTGGAGGTTCTTGAAGACCCAGTAAAAGGTGATGATGAACAGCAACTGGCTTAACTTTTTTCTCATTCCACTTGAGTGGGTGGTATTTTAATTTCTCTGCCACCTCAATGGCAATAACATGGGCCTTTCTTTGATCCATTCCAGCATGAGCAATGTTAACTCCCTGGTAGAATATATCTGCTACTTGCATGGCTGGATAGATGAGCTTTGCAAAATCAATTGCTTCTCCCATTTGTCTTCCCATAATGGTTATTGAGCGCATCATTCTCGCCAGTGTAACATTCTTTGAGATATCTATCACTGTTCTCCAGTAATCTCCCTTCTCTAAAATCTCGCTTGCTAGAACAAATTCGACTTTGTCTGGATCTCCACCCATTACTTTAATGCTCTGTTTCATTCCCTCTTTGAAATAACTTAGCGCAACTTTTTGAATAACCTCTAAATCTCCACCAAGCTTATCATTTATCCAAGAGTGCCAGTCTGCCAAAAAAATTCTTGTTTTAATTCCCGCTTTCTGAAAGTCTGCTATCTTTGCTCCCGCCATTAATCCAGTTCCAAGATGAATGTAACCACTTATCTCAAAACCTATGTAATGTTGTAAAGGCATCCCTATTTCTAGAAGATGCTTCAAATTATTCACGGTCAGAATTTCTTCGGTAGGTTTTCTTGTAATAAGCTCTATCTTTTTTTCAATATCCATCACACACCACCTTTACCCCACTATACCACGAGTCTTTTAAGTATTTTTCTCCACAACAAGAAATTTTCCATCAATGAACAAAATTGTCGAATGGTCAAAAATTTTATAACTTTCAAGTTTTATAAAATACTCTGGTGAACACCATGAGAAAGCTTTCAATACTAATTTCGGTTTTTGTATTGTTTGGTCTTTTTGGCATGGCTTTTGCTAGTGCAACAACAGTCGCAGTCGATTTAGCCCATGGAGAAAACGAAAAATATCTTGCAGAAGACGTGCTAGAATATGGGACCAATAGGACCCTTGCACACGGAATCGTTAAGACCATTACAGATGTCGAGTGGGCCTATTTTGGAGATCCCCTAGCAGCAGATACTCTTGGAATAAAGCACCTTGGGGAGAAAATAACCGCTGATGCTCTTGCAAACGTTGATATGCTCATTCTTGGTCAGCCCACAAGCCCATTCCAACCAGATGAGATCCAAGCAATAGCGGAATGGTTCAAACAAGGTGGAAAAGTTTTGTGGGTTGCCGCAGATAGCGACTATGGTAGCGGTCCCCAAGCCCAAGATATTGCAAATGCTATTCTTGAACAATTGGGTGTTGGACATCTAAGGATTGACTTAGCTTCAATTGAAGACCCAACAAGCAACGCTGGAGCCTCTTACAGAGTTGTGGGTCTTGTCCAACCAGATGATGGAACCCCTGACAAAGACATGATAACCAGAAACTTCCAATATGATGGAAAAGTTCTCTACCACGGACCAGCCGTTGTTGGTTGGGTTGACGACAATGGAAACTGGCAACAGCTTATAGATGGAAACATCCCAGAAAACGTCTACAGAATTGTTAAAACTTCTTCAGACGGAACCATTGTAGAAAATAACGATCCACCAGCTTATGCATACAGCGCTGGAGATATCGGCGTATTCACTCTCCTAGCAGCAGAGATAATCAAATTCGAGAATGGAAAGCAAAGTGTTCTCATCGTGAGCGGTGAGAGCCCATATGGTGATTACACTCCAACTTGGGAGGCAAAATATCATGGTGTCGACCTAGACGGACCAGCTTTTGTAACAAACATGGTGCACTGGGCGTTAAAACAAGCATCAAAAGAGACTATTACAGTTACAGTTACTGAAACAGTTACCAAAACTGAGACCAAAACTGAGACAGTTACAGAAACAACAACCGAAACTGTTACAGAGACTGCCCAAGGAGGAGTCTGTGGTCCAGCAGCCCTAGTAGGTTTGATTCTAATCCCATTACTACTCAAGAGAAGAAGATGAGTCCAAAAACTTCTTTCTTTTTCCAATTTTGCCATTTTTGTGGTAAATTTTAAAAACGAAGTTGAGAGCATTAAACAGGTGAGGCAACGTGAAAAAGAGGATTGGTTTTGTGATGCTTTTTATTTTAATCGTAAGCGTAATAGCTGCTGGATGTATTGGTGGCGAGACTACACCCTCAACCACGACCCAACCTACTGAGACAGAATCCCCCACAGAATCTCCTACTCAAACCACCTCCCCAACTTCTTCTCCAACACCTACTGGTCCAATAACTCTAGTTGTCCTTACGAGACATGATGTTACTATTCAAGTGATGGCAAAGAAAATGTTTCTCCAAAGCGACATAGCTAAGCAATACAACATTAAAGATGTAAAGTTCATAAAAGCTCCAGAGTCCTTATGGCCTACATATATAGAAAAAGGAGCCGACGTCGGATGGGGTGGAGGCCCAACACTCTTTGATGATCTCTTCAAGAATAATTATTTAGCTCCCATCGAGGACCAAAAGATTTTAGGGCTTGTTGGAAATCAGATCCAAGAAACACTCGCTGGAATGCCAATGATCAGGAAAGGAGACGATGGAAAAATCTACTGGATAGCCGCTGCATTGTCATCCTTTGGATTCACTGTAAACCATGATGTCCTCAAGAGGTGGAACCTCCCAGTTCCTCAAAAGTGGGAGGAAATTGCAAGTGAGACTTTTGCAATGGATCCACCCCAAATGGGAATAGCAGATCCAACAAGAAGCACTTCAAACACAAGAATTTATCAAATAATTCTCCAAGCATTTGGTTGGGACGAAGGATGGAAGATTCTTAGACTCATTGCTGCAAATTCAAAGATCTACGACGCAAGTGATGCTGTTAGAGAGGCTGTAATAGCGGGAGACATAGCCGTTGGAAACACCATTGATTTCTATGGATACACTGCAATGAAGCTCAATCCATCTTGTGAATATATTATTCCAAAAGGACAAAGCATAATAAATGGAGACCCAATAGCCCTTCTCGCAAACTCCCAAAACAAAGAAGCTGCTCAAGCATTTATTTATTGGGTTCTTACTGAAGGGCAAAAGATATGGCTTGATGAAAAAATAAACAGACTTCCAGTTAATCCAGATGTATTTAACACACCTGAGGGGCAAAAGAGACCTGATCTGAAAAGAGCATATGAAAGTGCACTTAAGACCCAAGGTATTGAGTTTGATGATAACGCGGCCTTAGCCACTGTAACTTCAATGCAACTTTACTTCAAAGCAACCCTCGTAGATGCAAACCAAGAGCTTCACAGAGCCTGGGTGGCTCTTGTAAAAGCTTACAAAGAAGGAAAAATAAGCGAAGAGAAATACAATGAACTCAAGGCAAGACTTTTAGAGCCCATAGAGTTCAAAGATCCCGATACAGGGCAAATGGTAACTCTAACTGAGGAATATGCAGAAAAGATAAATGACAGACTTGCAAAAGACTCATCCTTTAGGGACACTCTAATGCAAGAGTGGAGAGAGGCCGCAAGACAAAAATACCAAAGCGTTCTTTCGGAGGTGCAAGGATGAAAGTGAATAAATGGACTGAAAGATTTTTTGGGACTCCATTGTTTGAGCCCCTTGTTGCCTTTTCCTATATTTTTCCATTGCTTTATCTGATGATCTTTTTAATAGTCCCTGTACTTTCTATGCTGTTAATTGCATTCACTTATGATGGAAATATCTCACTTCATTGGTTTAAGAGCATATTAATGGATTCCTATTATCTTCAGGTCCCTCCACATGGGGATTTTGCTCAAAAATTAACAACTTCAACTGGTGAGAGTTTGTATTTAATCAGGGGTGTAGATTTTGGTGTTGTTCTTAACTCCCTTGTTGTTGCCGGTTTAGTGACTCTCTTTACTGCGATTTTAGGGACAGTTTTTGCCTTTGTAATGGCAAGATATAATTTTAAAGGGAAAAATCTCTTTAGAATCGCCCTCTTTATCCCGCTCCTAGTAACTCCCTTTGTAAACGCTTATGTTATAAAACAAATGTTCAGTGAATTCGGGTTGATAAATTACATCTTCCATGAAATTCTTCATGTACTTCCCTTTAGAATCAAAATAGATGGCCTAGCAGGAGTTGTTTTAGCCCAATCAATGGCGTATTACCCAATAGTTTATTTAAATGCATATGCGAGCTTTATTAATATCGATCCTACTCTAGAAGAACAAGCTGAGAACCTTGGAAGCAAGGGGTTCCGACTTTTCAGAACTGTCACCTTCCCCCTGGCTCTTCCTGGAATTGCTGCAGGTGCTACTTTGGTATTCATATTCAGTCTTGAGGATTTAGCAGCTCCCATCGTATTCCACGGTGATCCACTGGCTAAAAAGTTAATGTCATACCAGATATTCAGTAAATTTATATATGGTCTAGGAGAGAGAAGCCCAGAAATAGCAGCCCTATCAATAATAATGCTCATTTTAGCAGTGATAGCCTTCCTCGGAATTAGAAAATATGTAAGTTTAAGACAATATGCAATGCTGAGCAAGGGTGGAAGATGGAAACCAAGAATAAGTAAACCAAAACCATGGCAAGCTCTCTTAATCTACCTAGTCCTCCTCCCAGCGTTACTGCTTACAATCTTCCCCCAAATAGGTGTCATAATGCTCGCTTTCTCTGAGAGGTGGACCACAACAGTCCTTCCCCAAGGATTTACTATCGATTACATAAAGGAGATGCTCCTGAACCCAGATGTGAGAAGATTCATTGTAAACAGCCTAAGTTATTCTGGAGCAGCTGTTGTCCTTATAATCCTCCTCTCAATAACCTCCTCCTATGCAACAAGCAGGTTCAAGGGGATCTTAAGTCCGATATTAGAAAGCATAGTGATACTCCCAATTGCGGTTCCTGGAATAGTCGTGGCAATGGGGTACTTTTACTTCTTCTCAGCAGTGACACCAGAGAACTCACCCCTAAATCCAACATCCCTCTATGGATTTAATCCTGCCCTCGTCCTGATACTAGCTTACTCTATACGAAGACTTCCCTTTGCTGCCAGATCAGTTTACGCTGGGTTACAGCAAGTACATATGTCCCTCGAAGAGTCCTCAATAAACCTCGGAGCCTCAAGATGGAAGACTGTTACAGGAATATTGATGCCATTAATTTCGTTAAATGTCTTTGGTGGAGCAATGCTTAGCTTTGTTTACTCTATGAGCGAAACAAGCGTGGGAATAACCCTAGGTTCAATCAACATGGATCAAGCCCCAATAACAGCATTCATGAAAGAAGTCTTAATGTCAGCTGCAGGTAGTATCAACATAGCAGCGGCATTAGGTGTATTATTGATAGTTGTGCAGATCACGGCAATCGTTGTTGTGAACATTATCACAAAGCAAAGATATTCATTTATTGGATTAACATGAGGTGAGAAAATGGTCGAGGTTAAACTTGAGAACATAGTAAAAACATTTGGTGAAACCGTTGCACTAAAGGGTATTGATCTCCATATAAAACACGGAGAGTTATTTACTCTCCTCGGACCAAGCGGTTGTGGAAAATCAACCACCTTGAGAATAATAGCAGGTTTAGATTTTCCTGACAGTGGACAATTACATTTTGATGACGAGGATGTCACCTACAAAAGTTCAAGTGAAAGAGGTGCCGTTTTGGTCTTCCAAAACTACGCCTTGTGGCCCCATATGACAGTATATGACAACGTGGCATATGGACTCAAGGTAAAAAAGCTTCCCAAACAAGAAATCGAAAAAAAGGTAAAATGGGCGCTTGAACTGGTTAAGCTCCAAGGTTATGAAGATAGATATCCAACCCAGCTGAGTGGAGGCCAACAACAAAGAGTAGCAATAGCAAGGGCTCTCGTAGTTGAACCTAAGCTTCTACTCTTAGATGAGCCTCTCTCAAACTTGGATGCAAAGCTTAGACTTGAAATGAGGTCTGAAATAAGGAGAATCCAAAGAGAACTCGGAATCACAGTTATCTACGTTACCCATGATCAAGAAGAGGCTATGGCAATAAGTGATAGAATCGCAGTAATGAATATAGGTCAAATAGAGCAAGTAGGAACTCCAAAAGAGATATATGAACAGCCTAAAACAGAATTTGTTGCTTCTTTCATGGGTAAGACCAACGTAATCCCAGCGGAAGTCGTGGAAAGAGATGGGGACAAAGTAACAGTAGAGTTTGAAGGATTCAGGCTCGATGGCCTAACTTATACCGGAGAGAACGATAAAGTTGTGGTGGTCATAAGACCTGAACGTATCAGCCTACACCCCATCGAAAACGCTGTTTCAATAACTGGAAAAGTAGATCTAATAGAGTACTATGGCTTTTTCATCGAGGTCGTTGGACTATTTGGAGAGAGGAGAATAATAGCTAGGACAATAAATGATAGGGACGTTATAGGTCTGAGACCCCAAGGAGATGTCACCTTCTACATAGAGAGAGAAGACATCCTTGTACTTCCTAAGACTCTCTAGTTTTTCTCCTTTTATTGGAGGTCTTAGAATGGAAATGTTTGAAGAAGGCAAAGTGTATGAACTTCTTTTAGTCACAAAATCCAATGTAACCCCAGTGGGTGTTGTTAAAAAAGGAAACAAGTTCCATTTTAAACTATTTGAAGGAAAAAGTGCCAAAGATATAAGAGAACACCCTTATGGCGTACTCCATATAACTTGGGATGTGGATATATTAGTAAGAACTGCTCTTAACTTACCCTGTGAATTAGAATGGGAGGATTCCAAAACAATTCCTTTAAAGAAAATAAAGAACTTGCCCAACATAGAAGGAAAAATAGAATTCCAAGAAGACTTGATAAAAGACAGTCTTGGAGAAGCTCGAATCCTGAGATGTTCACTAATCCCTTCAAGAATCGAGGTGTTCCCAGTTTCCAATCCCCCTCTTAGTAGAGCAGATTTTTACCTTCTTGAGATGGCAATAAACCTAACTAGACTGTATGTGGCAACAAGAAAACTAAACGTGAAGGAAGCTCAAAATATATATTCAAAGATATGGGTTGAATATAGAACCTACAAACGACTTGGAGGCAAAAATAAACTTGCAGAAAAGATTATGGGGTTTGCTACGGCAGCTTTAAGATGGAATCCTTGAAGTATTTCAAACAACAATTTTTTAATGTTTGAGATCGCTATTATTTTGGTGGTGCTATGAGAAGAATAGTTGCTTTTTTGTTAGTTCTTTTAACTCTGTCTTTAATTAATGTAAACCAAGTAAGTGCAGAAGCCCTCCCGGGAGACGTGTTGAAGTATCCAATGCCCGGAGCCCCTGTGGTGGCACTTCCAGGAGAGGTCGTGGAGATACAACCACAAGATGGAGTAGACATAACCTCTCTCTCAATAGTCTCTGTGTTGAATGGTCCATATGAGCTAGAGATCATTGAGAAAGGTGCTACATTAAAGGTAAAAGTTCCAGAGAACGTTGTTCCAGATGTGTATTTCCTTCAAATTAAATCAAACAAAGGAGAAGTAACAATTCCAGGTGCAGTTTGGATTCTCAAAGAGTATCCTAAAGTTCTTAGAATAGCACATGTTAGTGACACACACGTTACAAGTGGTACTAAGTTTGGTTATGTTTGTGGAGAATACTTCCAGAGAGACATGAAAAGAATCAAAGAACTATGCGATGGAGGTATAATAGTCCCGTTACACAGCTATGTTGCAACAGATAGTGCTTACACATACTGGGCCATGGATGATAGAGTTGATGTTACAATAAACACGGGTGATGTGGTAGATACTGCCGGAGATGGCAAAGGATACAAGTTACTGCTTGATATAATCTCCCATGCAACCGCAGCCGGAAGGCCTACAATAATTGTCAAAGGAAATCATGATGATCCACCTAATTATTATCCCAGACTTATAGGGCCTACGGACTACTACATTGTTATTGGAAAGTTTATCATCATAGCCCTCGACTCTCATGGAGATGAAGCTCATCCCTACATGAACCAGCTAGAATGGATGGAAAAAGTGCTTGAAGACCATCCCGATAAAATCCCAATAGTAATTGTCCACCACCCATATTGGTATTCTGCCCCACAAGGATGGATCGGGGGTAGAATTGAGGGTGTTTCAGCATTCGATGACGAAGATTGGCAAGAAATGATACAATATGGTAGCTATTATTGGTTTGGAAGAAATCAAGAGTATCTTGACATAGCAAGGCGTTTCCTCCAAGATGTCGAGAAGTACAACATTAAACTTATTATGAGTGGCCATATTCACCATGACAAACTTCACATTTACGTGGACAAGAACGGTAATGAGCACTGGTTTGTAACGTCAACAACTACAGGAGCCCCAGATAAAGAAACCAACCCACCTAGGCCTGACAGGAGCCCAACATGGTATGGATCAAAAATCATAGAGATAGATGAAAATGGAAACGTTAGACTTCCTGAAATTGAAGAAATGTTTGGAAATCTCTTCAACGACTTTATCTCATTACCCGTTCCACAAGAGTTTATTACATTCAAATGGACATCAGAGTTTGGAAGCGCTGTAAAATTCGTGAACTTACTAGGAGAAGAAAGTGGAAAATTTGCCATTGAAATCCCAGATGGAGCCCAAGTTGACACAAGTGTAACAAACGTCACATACAAGCTTCTTGGAGAGAGAAAAATAGGAGATAAAACATATGAACTCTTTGAAATCACTGTACCCAAAGGAATATCCCAACTCGTTATAAGCAAAGGAAAAGACACAGAGAAGCCCCAAATAGATATCCCATACCTTACTCCGTCCAAACCCACAAAAGGAAAACCATTTAAAGTTTATATCAGCGTAAAAGACAACTTAGGAGTCAAGGATATTTATGTAGAAATTGAAGCAAATGGGGTTGTTACGAAATATCCAGCAGTTCAAACCAGTGGAGGACAAGCAGAGTACTTTATGGCTGAGATTCCAGGAATTGATGCAGATGGATATATAATAAGGGCTGTAGCAATAGACTTCTACGGGAACAAGGCCACCATAGAAAAAATCATGGGAGAAATAGAGACAAGTACAACTTCAACTCCCACTCAAACTACACCCTCCGAAACAACCACGTCCTCATCAACCACGCCAACAACTAGTTCTCCAACAGAAACTACTTCTTCATCATCTCCCACAACGACAGAAGCGGGTGGGGTATGTGGCCCTGCAGCAATTGTAGGTCTCGCCCTATTGCCATTACTTGCTGCTAAAAGGAAAAAATGATATTTCCTTTTTTAATTCTTCTTTTTCTCATATAGAAGAGTTTTTAAACCTACCCATCCTCCCCTCTCTAGGTGATGCCCTTTGAAATTTAAAGGGAAAGCTTTTGGAAATCTAGTTAGAATCGAATTTGATATACTAAACCTCAGCGAGCTTAGGATTGAGGATTTGAAGGATTTTGACATAGAGAGTTTAAAAATCGAGCTTAGACCAACCTCTTCTGGCATAAAGCTTATTGGAATATGGGAAGGCGAGATTGAAAACGCTGGTGAGGGGATGAAAAAAGCCCTAGAAGAGAGCTATAAGTTGAGAGACCGCTTGTTGAATAGGATGAAAGCAAAAATTGAGAGAATGAGAAGTGTTATGAAGAAACTTGGATTTAATGAAGAGGTCTTAGGATACGGAAATATGATAAAGTTCACAAAAAAAGTTGGAGGTTATGAAATAGCAGTTATGGCATCCTCGAAGGACGACGTTATTAGAGTGGAAGTCTATGGAAACGACAAAAAGGTCATTGGACCTGAAATAGAAAACTTCTTTGAAGATGTAGACATTGAAGAGCTCGAAGTCTATGGACTAGATGAAGAAGGACAAGAAGAAAGGCTTGTAATAAATTTGGAGTTACCAGAGGAAGATGTACCAGAAACAAAAATAGTAGAAGCTATAAAACTCATCGAAAGCCTCTTAATGACCTAATCACTTGTACTTTGCATCCAGCTGGAGTTTCTTTATTTTTGCCTTCAACCCTTTCCTTGGTACCATGTCCTCTTTTAAGATTTTACCCGTACGAAGATCAATTTTTGCATAATAAAACCCATTATCTCCAGAAAGCTTTATAATTGCATCCCCTCTTTCTTTGTGAACTATTATTGTTTCTGTTTTCAGATTTTTCTCAGCAAACTTCTCTGAAACATGAGCCTGATAAGTTTCTTCAATTATAAATTCTGTTAGGAAAATATCACTCTTTAAGACTCTCCCTGAAACTCGTTCTATGAGAATCTCTCCCACCCGTTCTTTACCCGCAAATTTGACCTTCCAGTTTTCATCAAGCTCTAACTCTTTAATATCTGCAGTAATTCCTTTTTCCTCTAAGAACTCCTCCGCTATTTTCTTCACAACGTCTTCTTTCAAGTATTTATCGACTTCTGTTAGTAGTTTCCCATCTTTACTAAGAGAGAGTTTTAACAGAAGTTTGTCATTTTCGAGTTCTATCCTATAGCTATCTTTTAATTCTTCTATTTTCTTTATTCGCCAGTCAGGGTACTTTTTCAAGATTATTTTTTCAGCTTTTTCAGGAGTAATTTCCACAAAGTAATCCATTATATCTCCTGTCTTTCCATCAACCTTTACCAAAACTTTTCCATCCTCACTTTTAAGGAGTAGTTCTAGGTTCTTATGATCATGAACCTTAAAATCACTAAGTTCTAGGTTTTTTATATCAAAATTGGCTTCAATAAGATCTTTCGCTATTTTCGCAAGATTATACGGATGGACAAGCTTTTCTTTGATCACATAATCTCCCGTTTCCAAGTTAAATTCCAAAACCACAATACCTTCAGGTGCTAGTACATCAATAATTGCTTTATCCTCTTTTTCAGTAAAGGAAATAACTTTTCCTCCTGGATATTTCTTTGAAACTTCAGAGAGAATTGCATCTCTCTTTATCTTCGATTTTCTCTTTAAAACCCTCCCACTATATATATGAACAGCTGCACCAAAAAGGAACCTGCTAACTTGACCATTTATTATAGCCACATTCTCTTTTGGTTCAAATGAAATCTCCCTAAGTTCTTCCCCAAGTAAATTCATGCACTCCTCCTTAGCAATTTCAATTAACTTCTCCTTTGGAAGAGGTTCTATTTTAACTCTGGCCTCTTTGCTTTTGAGATCAACCTCCCCCTTTGCGGAATTTATTCCAACTTGCAATTCTAGTAATACTCTTTTAGGAATATACACTTTCTTCCGAGAATGCAAGATAATACTACTTTGAGAGACTTTCAGATCCTCTGCAAGTCTGGACTTAACTAGTAAAACCGCCTCATTTGGAGTTAATGGCTCAATGATCCTTATCTCTGTTGCCTTAATAGCAGATCCACTCTCTAAAAGGGCCTTAGACACTTTTTTATCTAATTCCTCATCCTTGCTCACAAAGGGCAATATTTCCTCCTTAGAAAATATCACAGCCTTATCTTTTGTATCTTCCACCAGAGCTGACCAAGAGAAGATATAAGCCGTTGAAGCTTCTAAAATCAAGGTTTTTAGAATGATGTCTTCCTTCTTTATTTTATACTTTTTCTCGAGTAATGAGGATATTTGCTCAAAAACTTTATCTGGAGAGAAAGAGTACAAAAGTGGAGTATCTAGTCGTATTACCTTTAGAACACCTTTTCGCTTCTCTTCCAATTTTTCCTCTTCTTTTTTTCTCTTGATTTTTTCGAGTAAGTCTTCACTCACTGGCACTTCTTTGTCGTTTAAATCTTCAACAAGCTTTTCGCCATCCCATATAATTATCCTTCCTTTGTACTCCTTTCCAACTAAGAGTTTAGCATCTTTAGTATACCCATTTATTGAGACGAAAATCCCCTTATCTGCCTTTGCTCTCCCTATGGCTTCATTAAAGTGCTCAATATCTTGAGAAGATGTTAGAGCTCCTGATTTTACTTTTATTACATATTTTTCAAATCCCGCGATAGGATCGTCCCTAAGAGCGAGAATATCTATTCCCCACTCTTCTGGGCTATCCACCATCTCTACATTCCTAAACCCCATCAATTCGAGCAGATTTACCAGAGTTTTGATAAGCGTTTCCCGAGAGGCCTCTTGTAAGATCTCTAAATTCCACTTCATAATATCACATCCAATTAACTCGCATACCTAAAATAATAGAGTAATTATAATATAAATCCCTTTTGCCATTTTCCAACCTCTCATGTTTTCATCTAAAATTAAAGAACCAAATACCTCATACATCACCACTATAAGTGTTTAAAATAACCTTTTTAACTCCCCAAAATTTACAAGAATCAGGTGAGAGCATGTTTAGACTACCAGAGTTCAATTACCACAATAAGGTCGTTTTTCTCAGGGCAGATCTCAACTCACCTGTAAAAGATGGAAAAATTATTAGTGACGCGAGATTTAGGGCTGTGCTACCCACTATACGCTACCTCTTAGAGCATAAAGCAAAAATAGTAATAGGAACACATCAAAGCAAGCCTTATGAAGATGATTATTTGACCACAGAAGAGCATGCTGAAATTTTGAGTTCTCTTTTAGGGGTGGATGTGGGATATGTGGAAGACATTTTCGGAAAATGTGCGAGAAATGCTATAAACTCTCTAAAGCCAAGTGGGATTTTAATGCTTGAGAATCTCAGATTTGCAGCGGAGGAGACCAAACAACGACCATTAGAAGAATGTGAAAAGACGTATTTTGTTAAAAAATTATCTCCCTTAGTTGACTATGTTGTAACTGAAGCATTTGCTGCTGCTCATCGATCTCAACCTTCGCTAGTTGGTTTTGCAAAGATAAAACCTATGATACCTGGTTTTTTAATGGAGAAAGAGATAAAAGCCCTAACAAAAGCCTACGAAAGCGAAGAAGTGCCTAAAGTGTACGTACTTGGTGGAGCTAAAGTTGAAGATTCATTAAATGTTGCAGAAAATGCTTTAAAAAATGGAAAGGCAGACTTGATTTTAACTGGAGGTTTGGTGGGACACATCTTCACCCTCGCTAAAGGCTTTGACCTGGGAGATGCAAACATAAGTCTCTTGGAGCGGAAAGGACTAATAAACCTCGTAGATCGAGCTGAAAAAATTTTAAATGAGTTTTATCCCTACATCCGAACTCCTGTAGATTTTGCAGTAGAATACAAAGGAGAGAGAGTTGAGATAGATCTTTTAAGTGACAAGAAATGGGTATTCGATGAAAGACCCATTATGGATATTGGAAGCAGAACAATAGAAAAATACAGTGAAATCTTAAGAGAAGCCGCCATAATAGTAGCTAATGGTCCAATGGGAGTATTTGAGATTGAGGAATTTGCCAAAGGCACTATTGAGGTCTTTAAAGCAATAGGAAAAAGCAACGCATTTTCTATAGTGGGCGGTGGGCACAGTATAGCCAGTATATATCAATATAATATAAAAGGAATTTCTCACATAAGCACAGGTGGGGGAGCAATGCTGACGTTCTTTGCGGGAAAGACTCTCCCGGTTTTAGAAGCTCTTAGAATAAGTTATGAGAAATTTAAAAATAAAAAAGATTTCAATCAATAGTCGCCTTTTCAAACTCTAACATTGCGAAACTGAGGAATACCAACGCAAGTAATCCCAAAACTATCCAATCAGTCGTTATAGAGAATCTCGTGACATTAGATCCTACCAGATAATAGCGGGCCCCATCAACCGCATAAGTTAGTGGATTTATATATGCCAAAGCTTTCATCCAGCCAGGCATAGTCTCTATGGGGTATATTGCACCACTAAGGAAAGTGAGTGGCATCATGAGAACCATCATTATCATCTGAAATCCTTCCAGACTCTCCATTTTAAGCGCTAGGGTTGTTCCAAAGCCCGAGAATGCTATTGCTAAAAGGAATCCCATCACAAGAGCAGGCAAAACCCCAGAAAGTTTAAGATTTTCTGCTAAAAGAAACGTTAAGAGTAGTATTATGAGGCCCTGAACTGTCGTAAGGAGAGAATCTCCAGTTAGTCTCCCAACAATAGCCTCCTTTCTTGATGCTGGTGCTACCAAAATTTCCTTAAGAAAGCCAAACTGCTTATCCCATATAACACTAACCCCACTTACAAAACTCTGATTAAATATAGTCATGGCAAATATACCTGGAGCCAGGAAAGTTAAGTAATCCACACCCCCAAATATCGTCCTAGCCATAGGATTGTCGAAAACCTTGCTCCAACCAAGACCGAAGAAAATCAACCATATAAGAGGGTTGATTATCATCCCCATAACTCTGGATCTCGCTCTAAAGAAACGCTTCGCCTGCCTGTAAATCATAGTAGTGAACGCTCTCATTTTATCACCTCCTCAGTCTCATACGAGCTATCATTTTGAGTGTACTTTCCCCACGTTCCTCCCTTATCTCTCTCCCTGTCAAGTGCAAGAAAACATCATTGAGTGTAGGCCTGTGATAAGTAACCTCTAATATTTTGACTCCTTCTTTTTGAGCAAGGAGAAAGAGTTTTGGAAGGGCTTCTGCAGCATTTTCAACCTCTAAATGGACTCTATTATCACTAAGGAGCTTGCAACCTTTAATGAAATCAGATTTGAGACACTTGAGTCTTTCTGGAGCCTCAAGTTTGAGAGATATTACATCATTGCCCACCAGCTTCTTCAGCCCTTCCGCTGTTCCCTCCGCAATTATTTTTCCATGATCAATTATCGCGATTCTATCAGCAAGTTGCTCGGCCTCATCCATATAATGTGTTGTCAAGAAAATAGTCATGTTATGCTCTTCTTTCATTGCTTTAATGTACCCCCATATATGAGTCCTCGTCTGAGGGTCAAGGCCTATTGTAGGTTCATCCAAGAAGAGAATTTCGGGTTCATGAAGAAGTGAACGTGCTATTTCAAGTCTTCTCTGCATACCACCACTAAATGTCTTTACAGGTTTATCCCTGAAATCCCAAAGCTCTACAAATCTTAGAAGCCTTTCTATTTTTTCTTTTAGTTCATTTCCATCCAGCCCATAAATTCTTCCATGAATGTACATGTTCTCATATGCCGTCAGCTCCCTATCCAAGCTAGGATCCTGAAAAACTATTCCTATCTTTTTTCTTACTTCTATTGGTTCCTTAACGACATCATGACCAGCCACAATAGCTTTTCCTGAAGTTAACCTAAGAAGTGTCGTAAGCACATGAACAGTAGTGGTTTTACCTGCTCCATTAGGGCCTAAAAATGCAAATATCTCTCCTCTCTTTACTTTAAAAGAGATCCCTCTAACGGCCTCAAAATTACCATACCTTTTAACTAAGTTTTCAACTTCAATTGCATACATGCTATTTCCCCCCCAAAATTATTAACCTAATTCTTCTCGTGAACTCCATGATCTCGTTTGAAAGTGCCATTTTTTGCTCTCTGGTGAGCGATGGGAGAACCCTTAGAACTTCTTTAATTACCTCTTTGAGTTCATTTCCTCCAAGACTTCTAAATTCCTTAAAGGATTCTATCATCCTGATAACTTCAAAGAGTTCATCTTTATGCTCATCGAGATATTCTATTCCTTTATCTGTTATTTGATAGAGTTTCTTCTCTCTTTTACCTTCCCCAGCCGCTTCAATCAGGCCATTCCTTTTTAAACTTGATAAAATAGGATATATAGCCCCCGCACTTGGACTTGGGATCCCATATCTATTTTCAAGCTCGGACATTATCCCATATCCATGTTGTGGCTTTTCCTTTAGCAGATAAAGGATAAGGAGCTTAAGATGACCTTTATATTTTGGTCTTTCCATATGCCTCACCAGATATATCAAAAGATATATCGATTATAAAGTTTGTGGTTCAAAACCCTTATTATAATTTAGTGAGAATATTGAGTGGGTGGAAATTCATGAAAGTTGTATTAAAGCCGCTTTTTGATGCTCCTTTAACACCTGATTTTATAGAGGTCATAAGAGCAAAACTTATAGGAAAAGAAATTAAAGAAGGAGATACTGTAGAGATAGAACTTTTGGGAAAGGCCCTTCAATTTAAGGTAATGTACAGTGAACCAAAACTCATAAAGGTAAACAAAAACACGAAAATAGAGCTTACTGAGGAGGAAATATTTAGCCTAACGTTGGATTTTGAAAAAGAGATTAGAGACGTGCTTCTCTTTGAAAAAAGAATCGTGATACTTCTTGAAAATGAAGTTCTGATTTTAAACCAAAAAGGACACAAGATTTTTAACCAACGGTTCGACAATCTCAAAGAGGCCAAGATCTTAGGTGAAATTATAGCGGTGATTCATGATGGGGGCAAAAAACTCACACTCATTCACCTTTGAAGAAAGTTGGAATGAGAAGAAGAGAAGAGCTCATGAAATCGTAAAACGATTGATGAACCATCACCAAAGGGAAAAACTTCTAATTGGAGACCCTTATAAAACTCTTATTCATTGTATAATCTCTCAAAGAATGAGAGATGAAGTCACGTATAAAGTGTGGAAAATGTTATTTGAAAAATACAAAAACATTAGAACCATTGCTAAAATATCCCCTGAGGAAATGCAAGACTTCTTGCGAAAAAATGGAGTAGGGCTTTGGAAAGCCAAGGGAGAGTGGATAGTTAAAAGTTCCCAGATAATCCTAGAGAAATATGGAGGTAAAGTTCCTGATAAAATTGAGGAACTTATGAAGCTCCCTGGAATTGGAAGAAAATGTGCAAACATCGTTCTGGCATATGGATTTGGACAACAGACGATCCCTGTTGACACTCATGTGAATAGAATAAGCAAACGTCTAGGCCTCGCACCTCCAAAAATCGCACCTGAGAAGGTCGAAGAATATTTAAAGGAATTAATCCCTGAGAGGCTATGGATATACGTAAACCATGCGATGGTAGACCATGGAAAAAGTATTTGTAGGCCCATAAAACCCAAATGCAGTGAATGCTTTTTACAAGATCTTTGTCCATACAATAAGGGACTCATAAAAAAAGAAGATATAAAATAGGCCAAAAAAGGTTTATATATTCTAAAATCTCAGTATTTTTGGTGTCACAAATGAGATATGAAATTATTCAAAGACCAAGCTTTAGCTTGGTCGAAATAGAACTTGAAGATGGGGAGGCCATAAAAGCCGAGCCCGGTGCAATGGTCCACATGAGCCCGAGTATAAAAATAGAAACAAAAACTGGAGGCATCTTTAAGGCCTTAAAGCGCTCAATGCTAGGAGGAGAGAGTATATTCATAAACACTTTTAGGGCAGAAGGAGAAAAAGGCACTATAGGCCTTGCCCCACCATATATGGGCGATATTGAGGCACTAGAGCTTAGAGGAACAATGTATGCTCAAAGTGGGGCATTTTTAGCAAGTTCCGAAACCATAGAAATAGACACTAAGTTTGGTGGTGCAAAGACATTCTTCTCAAGAGAAGGTCTGTTCCTATTAAAACTAAGCGGAGAAGGCCCAGTATTTCTGTCCAGTTTTGGAGCAATCTACAAGAAAGAACTTCGAAACGAGAGTTTTATTATAGACACTGGGCATTTAGTTGCATTTACAGAAGGGCTTGACTTTAGAGTAAGAAGAGTTGGAGGAATTAAGAGCACAATTTTTGGTGGAGAAGGTCTTGTTGCTGAATTCTATGGTACTGGTACTTTGTACATACAAACAAGGAGCATAGACAGCTTTTTAGATTGGTTGATACCATTTTTGCCAAGAGCTAGAGAGTGATATCTTTTTATACCCTCTTCTTTATGATTTTCAGGTGAAAAAAGTGATAGGAGTATCAACACAAGCATTATACGACAGGAGCCTCAGTCTAGCTCTTTACAAAATAAGGCAACTTAAAGTCAACTTTGTCGAAATAGTGAATGAAGGATATCACGCACTAAATAAACACAATTACAAAACTCATGCAGAGTTCTTAGAAGAGGCCAGATTAAAAAGCGTAATTCATGCACCATTTAGTGACATAAACATTGGATCATTAAATGAAAAGATAAGAAGAGCATCGCTAGAACTTCTCTTTGAAACTCTTAAAATTGCGCACTATATGGGCTCCATGCTAGTTGTGATTCATCCAGCACATCATTCTCCTCTGAGTGGTCGCTTCCCAAAAGCATATGAAAAGATCCAGAAACGCTCACTAGAGGAAATTGACAAAGTAGCTCAAAAAGTGGGGATAAAAGTGGCCCTAGAAAATATGCCTTCTTTTTGGATTCTAGATGGCCAAACTCCAGAACGTATTAAAGAACTGATAGAAGGAACCGACATATTTGTCACTTTTGACATCGGCCACTTAAATACAGTTAATGGAGAGTTCACGGAATTTATCAAACTCTTAAAAGACAGAATTATCTATGCGCATTTAAGTGACAATGATGGAGTGCATGACTCTCATCTAGCTCTCGGAGAAGGCAATGTACCCTGGAAAGACGTGATCAGACAAACCCCCAATGTTCCAATGTCACTAGAAGTAAAAAGCTTTGACGGAGTCCTTAAAAGCCTTGAATTTTTGGATGTCATGATAAACGCTGTTTGATGTTCCTTCAATTTTCGGGCAGTAATGCCCTTATTAATTCATCAAAGAGCTTATTTTACCCACATAAAACTTTTATACAGAAGAAGATAAAGTTCAAGTGGAAGATTATTCATAAAAATTTTGAGGTGATACCATGAAAAGCCCAAAAATCATCGAAGAACTTAAACCCTTCTTCGAACCCAATGCTGTTGCTATCATAGGGGCAACAGATAAAAAAGGAAAGGTTGGAAACGTCATTTTTGAAAACTTTAAGAAAAACAAAGAGCAAGGAATTTTTAAAGGAAAGATATATCCAGTGAATCCCAAGCTGGACGAGATCGAGGGGTACAAGGTTTACAAAGGTGTGAAAGAGCTCCCAGAGGATACAGACTTGGCGGTAATATCCATACCAGCCCCATTTGTCCCACAAACCATGAAAGAAATTGCCGACAAGGGAATAAAGTCTGTGATAATCATTACGGGCGGTTTTGGGGAACTTGGAGAAGAAGGAAAGAAAATGGAAGAAGAAATCCTCCAGATAGCAAGAGAAAATGGTATAAGAGTTATAGGGCCCAATTGTGTTGGTGTGTACGTCCCAGATACTGGAGTTGACACAGTTTTTCTCCCAGAGCAAAAAATGGATAGGCCAAAAAGCGGTTCAATTGCATTTGTTTCTCAAAGTGGAGCCTTTGCTGCAGCAATGCTTGACTGGGCGGCCTTAGCAGGAATAGGAATTGGAAAAATGGTAAGCTATGGTAACAAACTTGATGTTGACGATGCTGATTTGATGGACTACTTCATACACGATGAAAGCATAAAGGTTGTTACTTTTTACATAGAAGGTGTAAAAGAAGGAAGAAAATTCATTGAAGCTGCAAAGAGGATAACAAAAGTAAAACCAGTGATAGCTCTCAAGAGCGGAAGAACCGAATACGGTGCCAAAGCAGCCTCATCCCACACTGGATCATTAGCTGGAGCAGATACAATATATGATGCTGTGTTTAAGCAAACTGGAATTCTGAGGGCAGAGGACTTTGAACACATGTTCGACGTCGCAAAGGCCTTCGCAAAGTGCAAACTTCCAAAAGGAGACAGAATTGGAATCATTACTGATGGTGGTGGAGCAGGAGTTATGGCAAGTGATGCTGTGGCAAAATTTGGACTCAAAATGGCTGAGCTTAGTGAAGAAACCATCAAATACCTAAAAGAGCACTTCCCACCACACGCCGTAGCTGGCAATCCAACTGACGTAGTAGGTGATACTGACGCTCAGAGATACAAATACGCTATTGAGGCCTTTGTAAACGACCCCAACGTAGACGCAATAGTTATAATAGTCCTCTTCCAAGTACCATTGTTAAACGAAGAAGAGATCATAGAAATTCTTGCAGATTACGCAAAGAAGAGTGAGAAACCAATAGTGGCAGTTGCAATGGGTGGTAAAAAGACAGAGTACTATGCAAAGATACTCGAGGATAAAGGAGTGCCAGTATATCCCACACCCGAGAGAGGAGTTAGGGCAATAGCTGGACTCGTCCAATATGCAAAATACTTAGAAAAATTAAATGAGGAGTGATCTGCTCTTTATTTCCTTATTATGGAGGGAATAGTATGAAAGAAGAAGCATTAAAGATAATTAAAGAGGTTTTGGCTCAAGGTAGGAAATCTTTAGTTGAATACGAAGCAAAACAAGTTTTAAAGGCTTATGGCTTGCCCCTTCCAGAAGAGAAACTAGCAAAAACTGTGGATGAGGCCATAAAATATGCTAACGAAATTGGCTATCCAGTAGTTATGAAGCTAATGTCACCCCAAATCCTTCACAAAAGTGACGCAAAAGTTGTTATGCTCAAAATAAAGAACGATGAAGAACTTAAACAAAAGTGGGAAGAAATCCATGAAAATGCCAAGAAATACAGACCAGATGCAGAAATTCTCGGTGTCTTAATAGCCCCAATGCTCAAACCAGGAAGGGAGATTATCATTGGTGTTACCGAAGACCCACAGTTTGGACATGCAATAATGTTTGGTCTTGGTGGAATTTTCGTAGAAATTCTCAAGGATGTCACATTCAGGATAATCCCAATTGAAGAGAAAGACGCTTGGACAATGATAAAAAGTATTAACGGATACCCAATTCTAGCAGGTGCAAGAGGGGAACCACCAGCCGACATGAAAGCAATTGTTGACATGATGCTAAAAGTCTCAGAGCTTGTTGACGATCTTAAGGACTACATCAAGGAAATGGACCTTAACCCAATTTTTGTTTACCCTGAAGGAGAAGGTGTGGTCATAGTAGATGCAAGAATTATCTTGAAGTAATGTCTTCTTTTGCTTTATATTTTTGGCTTTTCTCTTGTAAAGTTAAATGTTACTTTATCTTGACATAATACTAAGGTATATACACTTTGAGCACAGAACACGTAGACGGAGGAGTCTCATAAGCTCCAACTTTCTTTCAGAAATACTAGCGATCGAATAATAAGACAGAAGCATGAAGGAGGTGATAAAATGACGGCAGAAAAAGAAAGGATTATCCAACAGTTAGTAGACGAGCTCTGGAACAAGGGAGATGTCAGTCTAGCAGACAGGTTTTACGCACCCAATTTCATAAATCACGATCCTGGCAACCCTGAGGTTACAAATCTCGAAACCTTTAAACAATGGGTGCTCTTTTTACATAAAGTATTTCCAGATTTTCACGTAACTATTGAAGATACTATTGCCGAAGATGATAAAATAGTAAAGCGCTGGACAGTTACTGGAACACAAAAAGATACGTTTATGGGAATCCCGCCAACCGGAAATGGAATAACCCTCAAGGGAATCGCTATATATCGGTTTGAAGAGGACAAAATTGCAGAGTTGTGGTGGGGTTACGATGTATTTGGCATGCTACAGCAACTTGGCGCATTTCCTCCAAAAGAATAGGGGGAATATCAGGAGGATGTTCTCTTTTTAATTTTTAGATTTTCTAGTCATCCGATTTCTAAAACCTTTGGCTTCCTTCCTAAAAACTCTGCAGCAGTTAAGACTGCCTTACCACCCTTTTCTGCTGCTTCCCACACTTCTTTTGTGTGTTCCCTAAAGTGGCGCTCTCTTGGTAAGTGATGATCATAGATAATGACTTCCGCATCTATCTCCTTTACAATTTTTACTGCATTTTCAATCGTTCTTCTTAAGTTGATTTTATTAAGGAGATAGCCGAGCATGTATGTCATGGGGCCATCCAAAACAAGAATATCTGGATTTTCCTTGGCTATCCAGTCTGCATAATCCTCTATTATTGGCCCATTCAAATCACTTGAATGGATAAATTTTTCTTCTTTGCATTCAATCACTACTGAGATCACCCACCCCACTCTTGAAAACTCTATTCCATGAAAGAGAGGCCTTGTAAATCTAATTTTCGTGTCTCCAAATTGGAATGTCCTTCCATCGGCAAATATGACTTTGAAATTCTCGAAGCCCATCTCAGGGATTCTGGGATTCCGATTCCACTTATTAACCCTATTTTTGAACCATTTGAGACCTTTTTCAAGGAGTTGTTTCCTCCGCGTATTGTAATCACCAAAGTCTTTAGAAAATGCAATTGGTAACTCCTCTAACGGATTTGGATACTCCTTTGATTCTGATTTTCCCCAAATGTCCTCCAATTTTAGATCTCCAAAGTACTTGTAGAGATTAGAGTAGAAATACTCAGCCCGTTCTCTCTGGGAATCGTTTATATACTCATTTGGATCCTTAACTAGGAGAAGTTTGCCTTCATATACGTCTAAATCATTTGGAAAGTAGTGATCATAGTGATAGTGTGTGATAACAACAATATCTGCCCTTTCACTGGCTCTCTTTATTGCCTTCTCACCCTCAATAAGCCATTCGATTTTCTCTTCTTCACTCGCTGGAAAACTCGGTTGCATAATAGCAATTCCAGGATCTATTAAGATCGAGACATCAGAAGTCCTAACCAAGACACATGAGCTTTTAGCACCTAATGAATCAAACCAAATGGGGTTAAATGAGAGTGCCATGCTCATCCCCACTTCATACCCTTGAAAGCCGTTATAAATACCACTAATGCCACCATTCCAAAAATACCAACAAAAGCAAACCCCACTTTAAAACCAAGAAATCCTACTATTATAGGGCCCAATGCCTGTCCTATATCCTTTATACTCTCCAGAAAACCTAAGGCTGTACCTCTAAGTTTTGAAATCTCCGTTGCCAAGGGTTTTGTAGAGGCTTCACTCACCGAAGCTCCAAGAGAGAATAAAATAGCTCCCCCAATTATTAATGGTAAAGAGCCTGAAAAAGCAAATATCAACATTGCAACGCTCACCATCCCCATTCCTACAATTATTGGTTTTATTCTCCCAATTTTATCACTCAAATACCCCGCATAAGGTTTCACAATGGCCATTATAGAGATTTCAATTGTAAGAATCAACCCAGAGAGCCAAGCTTTGTCTTCCAAGAAGTAAAATAGTGGCAAAAAGGTTTCAATACTTTGATAAGCCATGTAAACTGCTGCATCCAATAAACCTAGCAATAACAGAGTAGAGCTAAATGAAAACTCAAACTTTCTCATTCTTCCTTCCGCTTTAGGGAGTCCAAAGGTCAATGCAAATGTTATGAGACCAAAAATGGAGCATGAAATAAAGACAATCCAAAAGCCAGCGAGGTATATCAAAGTTCCCGCCAGTAGAGGGGCTATAGCTCTTCCCACTAACGTCGCAGAGCTCAAAATTCCCATAAAAGTGCCCTTCCTCTCAGGATAGATATCACTTATTAATGCAAGAGAAACCGGGACAAAAATTGCAGTTGCTATCCCATAGTATGCCCTTACCAGAGCTAGGGTTACAGCATCATCTGCAAGAAAATACAAAAGCGGGGCTGAGAAGAAGACAAAACCACTTATTTTAAGTAATCTCTTTCTTCCATAGATGTCACTTAGAAGACCAGAGGCAAAGTTTACAAAAATACCTGTTATCGTAGATGCAGCGGCAATAATTCCAATTTCCCCTTTACTCAACCCCAAACTCTGAGCATATAGAGGCAAGGTAGGCGATTTACTCATGGTTGAGCCAAGTATAGCAAAAAATCCTGCGATTAAGATTACATAAAGTGCCTTCCTCATATTCCCTCCCAATAAACTTTGCTCTCAAAGTATTAAACCTTATGTTTTAGCACCTTCTGCTTGAGGAGAATGTTCTCAGGTTATAAACACTTAAATCCTAAGAAGCGTAAGAATGAAACATGCCAGAAATAAATCTTAATGGAAAGAGAATACAATATGAAGTTAACGTGAGAAGGGTACGATACGTGAGAATTTACGTGACTCCAGAAGGAAAACTTTGGATAGTGTCTCCTACGAAAAAAGTTGAGCAATTTTTAAAAGAAAAAGAAAACTGGATTCTCTCGAAACTTCAAAAGATTGAAGAGGCAAAACAACTTTCAGGTTTTCCTTATCTTGGAAAATTGTATCAAATTAGAAGGGGAGAAAAATTCGAGATTTTTGATGAGATCATCAGCCTCCCCAAAGGGAAAAACCTAGAGAGCATATTGAGAAAAGAGCTTAAGAGCCTAATAGTCCCAATGATTCATGAAAAAGCAGAATATATGAAAGTCAAACCCAAAAAGATCTTCATCCGTAAACAAAAGACAAGATGGGGGAGCTGTTCCCCAAAAGGAAATCTGAACTTTAATCTAGCCATGCTCGCTTTACCCATGGAACTCATGGATTACCTTGTAACCCACGAAGTCGCTCATTTGATAGAGATGAACCACTCAAAGAGATTTTGGGAGTTAGTTGGCCAGTTCCATCCAGATTGGAGAAGAAAAAGAAAAGAACTTAAGAATTGGTGGATAATAATCCACAACAATCCAATCTGGAAACAAATTCTGGAGGGAGAAAAATGAGGATCATCCTCCTCGGATCTGGTTCTTATAGTGGCACTCCCAAACTCTTTTGCAGTTGTGAAAACTGCACTAGGGCGAGGAGGTTTCCCGAGTATAAACGAACAAGATTTTCTATGTATATTCCCAAAATAAATGCTCTTATAGATCCTTCTCCAGATTTGCACTACCACCTTGAACACTTGAACGAAAAAATCGAGAGGGTTTTCATAACTCACCCCCATTTTGATCATATAGCTGGTCTCCCAGAACTACAGATTCTTAGAAGAGTAAGCTTTTATTCCCATGAAAAAACTCTTAAGATGGCAAAACTCTTGCAAGAGACGTTTTTAGGCAACAGAGAGTGGAGATACATCCACCTCGAATTCAACAGATGGTATGACTTTGGAAAGTTTAGAATAAAGCATTTCCCTACTCCTCATCAACCTGGAGAAGTCTCCGGCGGATTTGTCATTGAGATCGGGGAAAAGAAGATCGGGATAACTGGAGATACTGGGCCGGAGATTTTAGAGGATAAGGAAATTTTAAACGAGCTTCATAGAGTTGATCTACTTGTCTCTGAAATGACACATAAGCACTCGATACCAAAAACCCATTTAGGAGTTGAAGACGCCATTAAACTGGCTCACAAAATAGATGCAGGAAAGACAATATTTGCCCACATAAGTCACTCAAACTACACTCATGAGGAGCTTGAAGAAAAAGTAGGAGATATTGGGATTGTAGGGAGAGATTTCATGATTCTACGGATTTAGCTTCCTATAACCTGTACTACTACTTTTCTCCTTCTTGGTCTCACATCAAGTTCGACAAAAAATATCTGTTGCCATGTTCCCCTAATTACCCTGCCCTCAACAACAGGTAACACCAAGGACGGACCCAATAAAGTGGCTCGGAGATGTGAGTGGGCATTGTTGTCTATGAGATCATGCCTATAACCAGCCCCCCTTGGAACCAACTCTCTTAAGAGTTTCTTAAAATCTTCAAGAAGTCCTCTTTCATGTTCTATTGTCACAATTGCTCCAGTTGCTCCTGGAACAAACACTAAAACTTGGCCGTTTTTAATTCCACTTCTTTCAACAATCTCCTCAATGTTGTAGGTTATATCGATAAGGTCAATTTCACCATTGGTCGAGAATTTAAGTTCCTCTATCACTGCTTTCATTCCACCACCTCCAAACAAGGTATCCAGTGGTGAATCCTATTAGATTTGCGCCCATATCTAGAAAGGAAAAACTTCTTCCCGGTACAAAAAGTTGTAGGAACTCAAATATTACTGGAAAGACAAGAAAAGCTTTGTTTATGCTTAGGATGCCCAGTACAAAAAACTCCAAAAAGTGAATTATTTTGTCTCCTCCCACTATCCCTGAGGAAGGCACTTTAGGAGAAAGATTTGCATAAGTCAAAACAAGAAGATAGAGATAAGCAAATTTTTGTCTCATAAAAAGCTCTCCAGTCTTTTGACCTTTTCCACAACCTCTATAGGATCCTCTCCAAAGACATAAACACAAGGCTCTATTCCAAAGCCCCCTTTGTCCACAACAGCATCTAACTTGCCTCTCTTCTTAAATTCCTGAGCTATTAGTTGGATAGTTTCGTCTTCCTCACGCTCCTCTTTTTCCACAAACCCTATTGCAAACTCTGCATTCTTAAGAGCGTCATAAATGTGTTCGTCATATTTTATATTAAGCACAGCTCTCACTTCAGGAAACATCTCTGAAATAGCTATTAAAACCTTCGCCATATGCTCACTCGCCCCAAATTCGGGAGGCAAAGCATACAGCTTATCTTTCACAACAGTTATTCTCCCTGGAATTGCAGCAACATCGTTCTTCTCCTTTGGATTTGAGACAGAATAAGCAAAGTTGCTTCTGATTTCAGGTATTAGCTTTAAAAACTTCATATCCTGCAAAAGTCCATTAAGGGCCAAATTGAGCTCTTCCAAAACCTGAGTTCTAGAAGGTTCTTCACTAAATATATCCTTACATAGAGACTCGTCATCACTCCCAATATATTCCAAATATCCTTTACAGAGAATCCCACTCTTAAACATCTTGAAAAAAGCCCGATTTAAAAATCGTATCACATCTTCTTTTCGTGCACCATAAATGATTAGGGCAGCGATTTCTTCAGATATTGACTCTACTTCTTTAGCGAGTTCTCCACCAAGCTCTTTGTATTTTCCAGCCAGGTATTTACTCACCATTGCTTGAGTTATACCCAGATGTTCAGCTATTCTGGCCTGAGTAAATCCTTTAGAATACAAGATGCCAGCTACTTTGGCCCTTATATTAGGCATAACCTCTTCGGCCCAGAACTCACATGGAGTCTTCACAGCTTCCACCAAATATTTACTTTTTAAAACCCCAGTTATAAACTTTTGCCAGAAAGCTTAATATTCCCCCTCTACGTTTCAATAATAGTGAGGGTACTATGAAAGAAGTTAAAATAATAACTTTTATTGCCATAATGATGCTTTCACTCGGTTGTATAACCGTAGAAGATAATATTTCCCATTCACCTCCCAATGAGAAGGTGGAAGTTTATATCCAAGTAGAAGAGAAGAGTGCCGTTTTTGAATTCTCCAGTTTCCAAGTAGAAATAGGAAACAAAACTATAAGCGAGTTAAATAAGCCAGTTTTTGTAGGATACGTTCAGAAAAAAGATAACGAAACGGAAATAATTTTTGTAGCAAACGTGAAAGCAACTGACTGGTATGGCAAAAAAGTCACTTCTAAAAAGCTAATAGCTCTTAAACTGCCCGCAGGAGAGAAGGCACTTGTTACATTAGAACTCTACTATGAGGATGAGACACTTATGATTAAAGTCAACCCATACAAATCTGGAATAATTGGCAAAACTGTACCAGAAGAAATTTTTATGTCTCCCGAAGAAGCCCTGATGAAAAGACTCCAAGAAATCTATGGAGAAATTCCACCTAAGATTTCTGAAGAGATACAGAAAAACAGAGAGATACGAGAAAAGTTCCTGGAAAAATACACAACCACAGGCAACTTAACTTATCTCCGTACATATAGAGACTCCTTTTATGTAATCAGAGTGTTTGGAGAAATGGCAAAATGGAAAAAACTCACCGCTCTTGATGTGAAAGCATTTAATGTAACTTTAAAAGCAAACAACGAGTATTACTCTCTATATCCTTCTCCTCAAAGGGACTTTTCTGTGGTAATATTTTCCAAGGATACTCCCTACTATTCCCCCATAAGAATCGAAGGTTCCCTAAACATATCCCTACCTTTCCTATATTATAAAGGGAGAGGCTTAAGCTACTATCCAGTAAGCGCCCTTCACTGGGCCGAGATATATTTCCAAAGAGGGAGTTATGAAAAGGCATTAAGAATTCTAAACGACCTACACGACCTTATATACTATGGAGAGTACAACGGAGAGGAGTATGCTCTTTTCCTTAATTATTTTCATTTTGAGAATTCTTCCATCCCATGGGTTTCAGGTTACGCTCAAGGAATGGGAGCAGGCCTCTACGCTAAAGCATACCAACTCACAGGCAAAAAAGAATACTTAAACATCGCAAAACTCCTCCTAAACTCATTTGACCTGCCTTTAGATATGAACGGGTTTGTAGCAAACACAAAGTACGGACCGTGGTACCTTGAGTATAATTACAACTCAAACGAGCTCGTATTAAATGGCCATGTAATAGCACTTCAAGGTATTTATTATTACTGGGAAGTTACTAAAGATGAAAAAGCATGGAAACTCTTTCAAGAGGGCGTTGAAAGTACCAAGAAAGGACTTCAACTTTTTGACACAGGCTCTTGGAGCAAGTATTCAAACATCCATGGAGATGCAAGCGAGTTTTATCACCGGTTACATATAAGACTGTTAAAGTGGCTCTATGATGTAACCAACGACGAATACTTCCTTCACTATGCTGAAAAGTGGAATGATTATTTAATTTACAGAGGTTTGCCTCCAGAAAAGCTTAGGTGAATTTAATGAAAGAAAAAAGGTTTAGCTCTCTTCTTATATTGTTCCTTTTTGCTATTCTTTATTTGGAAAAATAGAACTCTCAAAAAGAACGATACCTGAGAGTTCTAAATGGAACGGCAGAGTTGAAGAGAGCCCAAATGAGAATAAGAGAGCCATTTAGATAATTTCTTCAGATTCTTAAGCACAACAAACATCTTTTTCATGCTCTCCAGTATTGAAGCTTTTTATCCTCTCCAAGTTTTTGTAGAAAAATGGAAAGAATCACTCAAGAATGTGAGGTAATGCCCTAATAACAGGTAACGAAACAAGGATTCCAATTCCAACGTCAACTGCACTCTGGATGGCATTAGGAATGCCTATGACAAGCCAGAAGGGCATGTGAAACCACTCTTCAATAGCTGGAATAACCTGCTCCCTCGGTATGCCCAACCACAAGGGCAAAGCATAGTAGTAGTTCATTGCAACCATGGCAGGTATTCTTATTGCAATCCCTACCAAGTAAGCAAATATCACGAATATTAGAAGCTTTTTCTCGGTGTAATTTCTAATGTCAAAGCCAGTGAGTTTCCTGGCAATCTCAAACCCTAAAATCACACTTAGCGTTGCAAAAAACTTCATGCTTGCCCCGAGCCAAGATGCCGAGGAAATCAAGCTCAAACCAAAGAAGAGCAACACTAAGGCCGTTAAGCTACTCCAAAATCCTGTGAGAATATACAAAACCACTATTGGAACTGCCACCAAGTCTATACTCATTCCCCATTGAGTCGGAACTTTTAAGGGGGAGATCTGTAACACGAGTGACAAGCTTAAGAGCAATCCTATGATTCCTATTTCCCTAGCCTTCACTTACATCACCATTACCATTTTGTTCCAATATTTATAAAATTTTGTTCCATAATTGGAATATTTGCCTGGACAAAATTGAGAAGCAAAGCCTTTATATGTTCCATGAAAATAAATTCTACGGTGGTTGCAATGAAAATACCGGACGATATTAGAAAAGACATTCCTTTAACTCAAGAGGTCATATATTTTGACAATACTGCCACCTCACTAACCCCAAAACCTGTAGTTGAGGCTATGGATGAGTATTATCTAAAGTATAGAGCCAACGTTCATCGCGGTGTTCACAGACTCTCACAAAAGGCAACCCATGAGTATGAGAAATCAAGAGAAGTTGTAGCTAAATTCATTGGAGCGAAATTTGAAGAAATAGTCTTCACAAAAAACACTAGTGAGAGTCTTAATCTGGTGGCTTTGGGACTTGAAGGAATATTCAAAAAGGGCGATAAAATCGTGACCACTCCTTACGAGCATCACTCTGATTTACTCCCATGGCAACGCTTAGCTAAAAAGTTTGATCTAAAATTGGAAATAATTGAAGGAGATAACGAAGGGAACCTAGATCTCACAGATGCAGAAAAGAAAATTAAAGGGGCAAAACTTGTGGCAATCCAGCATGTTTCCAATGCCTTGGGTGTGATCCATGAAGTAGAAGAACTTGGAAAGATGGCCAAAGAGCAAGGAGCCATATTTGTTGTAGATGCCGCTCAGAGTATTGGACACATGGAAGTTAATGTAAGTAAACTTCATGCAGACTTCTTAGCCTTCTCAGGACACAAAGGACCCATGGGGCCTACTGGTATAGGTGTACTTTACATTAGGGAAGAGTTCTTTGATGTCTTCGAGCCTCCTCTCATTGGTGGAGGGACAATTGAAGATGTTAATCTACACGACTATACACTCACAGCTCCACCAGAACGATATGAAGCTGGCACTCCCAATATAGGAGGGGCAATAGGGCTTGCAGCTGGAATAAAATACATAGAAAAGATCGGCTTAGATAAAATCGAAAAACAAGAGCACAAGCTGGTAAAAAGAACAACTGAAGGTTTAACAGAGCTTGAAATTCCATGGTATGGTCCAAGAAACCTAAAGAAACATGCAGGAGTAGTAAGCTTCAATGTTCCACCCTTGCATCCCCACGACGTAGCAGCGATTTTAGATGAGCACAACATAATGGTTCGCTCTGGACACCATTGTGCCTTGCCAGTAATGAAAAAGCTCGGAATAAATGGAACTGTTAGAGCATCATTCCATGTATACAATAGTCTTGAAGAAGTAGAAGCGTTTCTTGGAGTTATGGAAGAGCTTGTCAGGAGCCTACGTTAACTTTTTCTTTGTTTCTTTCTCTAATTTTGTGGCTCATTAGTATGCACCAACCTTTTATACATTAAGTCTTTTAGAATTTTTAGGGAGATATTAATGATAGAGGGAATCCCAACACCTGGAGCCTATATTTACAACCTTATGGCAAGGAGGAGAAAAAGTTTTGATAGAGTGATAGTCAAGGAAGTTCTTTCAAAAGCTAGAGGGGGAGAAAAGATCCTTGATGTGGGGACTGGACCTGGATACATACCAATTGAGATGGCAAAGAAAAATCCTAATTTGGAAGTTTGGGGCGTTGATATTTCAAGAGCAATGATAAAACTTGCAAGAAAAAATGCAGAAAAGGCTGGCGTTAATAATGTAACATTCGAAGTTATGAGCGTCTATGAGCTAAAGCTTCCTGAGAACTACTTTGATCTTGTTATAAGCATTGGAGCCCTACATCATTTTAGCAACCCATTGAAAGCATTTGATGAGATGTATAGAGTTTTAAAATCCTGCGGAGAAGTGTGGATTTATGATTTCATAACAGACGTTCCAAAAAAAGATATGAGGGCATTTTTAGAGGAGGTTGAGTTACCAAAATTCCCTTGGGCAATAGCATTTAGACTTCATGGACTTAAATACAAAGAGTGGACAAGAAATATTTCAAAAGTTGCAGAACGAAGCAACTTTGATGAGTACAAACTGGAGAGGAATAAGGCCCTTATGAAGCTTATTTTAAGAAAGTTTTAATCAATGTTTTAACTCAAATATGTTCCTGATCGTTCAAGAAGACACATAATCAATTCTCTTTCGCCTAATTTAAGATTTCAACTATTTTTAAGCCCAAATTTAATTTTGGAACGTTCCGGAACGTTCTTTTCACCGAGTCCCTAAAATATGTAGAACGCCAAGTTAAGAATGGTGATGAACATGAAAGGGTTGAAGATCTGGTTGTTAATAGCCCTCTTGGTGGGGAGCATAATCCCAGCAGGTTTGAGCCTAGCAGATGAAAATGCCACTATAGAAAATGAAACAGAACCCCTACCTCCTGAAATCCAAAATATAACTCAAGAAGAAAGGATAGCTAATCACATTGTCGTTGCCCTTGAAAGATTGAGCAACATAACAACAAAGTTAATTAATAATGTAAATCTTCCTGAGAACTCAAGTATCATGAGACACTACCAGTTAGCGGAACAATATAAAGAAGTTGCCATGAATGCATATGAAAGCGGCGACTATTACAACACAATAATAAACGGCCTCACTGCAATGCACCACTACAGAGAAGTGTTAAAAGGATTTAAAGAAGGAAAGGAGGAGCTCAGAGAACGACTTCCGGAAGAGATAAAGAGAATGGAAGGCTACTTCAGAATGGCCGAAAAGACAATAGAAATTGCCCAGAGACAGGGGATTGACGTAGGAAATGCCCCAGAGCTCTTAATGGAGACCAAAGAAGCTTACAAGACTGTACTTGAGGACATAAAAGCTAAAGATTTTGAAAAAGCTAGGGAAGATCTCGAAATCGCTAGAGAAAAGAAAGCTGCCTTAGATGAAGAACTTAGAAGAATCAGAAAAGAGCTTGTAGAAGCAAATGCAGACAAAATAGTAAATGAATTCCTAGAGAAAGGTGCAAGAGGGATAGAAATAGCAGAGAAAGTCGTTGAAATGGCAGAAGAAAAGGGTTACGACGCTCATGAGCTCCAAGAGAGACTCGAAGCATTTAAAGAGGTTTATAATGAAGTTAAGGCCCTTGCAGATGAAGGGAAATACGATGAGGCTCTTCAAGTTATGAGAGAGAATACAGAAACAATAAAAGAATTCCATCGGGCAATGGCCTTCCTTCAGAAGAAGTTCCATGAAAGAGAAGTCCAAGAGAGATTGGGAGACTTAAAGGCATTCCTTAGGGAGATGACAATAAGAATCCAGAAAGATTCAAAGGCCTTAAGAGAACTTAGAAGAAGGGGAATAGATACCAGAAGAGCAGAGCTTCAGCTCAAAACATCCATACAAGAGATAAGACTTGGAATTGAACTTCTTAAGCACAAAAAACCTGCAGAAGCTAAGATGCATTTCGCAATAGCTCTAGACATGCTCCACAAGGTCGATGAGTTTATCCTAAGGCACGCTTGATTTCTTTAAATTTTTGTGGAGGTGAAATGAATGAAGAGAGCCCTACTTGCCCTTTTACTTTTCATCCCTCTTGTGAATGCCCAGAGCATAAGCATTGCGCCCTATGGAGATGGCTATGCAACTGTGGAAATCGAAGTACCCGTGGACGACTATGCAACTCAAGTTACAGTTCCTTTATTAGGTTCTCACTATGAGGATGTATTTGTTACTGATGTAAATGGAAACCCCCTCGAGTATTCCATAGAAGGAAACGAGATCACAATAACCGTTCAAAACTCTCAAATAGTAAAAATAGCATACTCCACTCCAGATCTAATGAGCAAGGAAGGCCTTGTTTGGACTCTTTCATTAAAATTAGAAGCTCCAGTAGATGTAATTTTACCAGAAGAAGCAAGTTTGGTAGATATGAGTGAGTCACCCCTTGAAGTAGAAGGAAACAAGATAACAATGCCCGCAGGTGAAGTGCAAATAAGTTTCATCCTCCAGAACCTCGAAGACCAAAAACCAGTTCAAGATATTAACACAAACGAAGGTAAAGATTTAACAAAAATTATTCCTCTTTTAGGAGCTCTTTTGGTGCTCTTAGTTTTAGGAGTCACACTATGGAAAAGATGAATTTTTCTGGATTTTTCTTTTCTTCAATTAAATTTATGAACCCACACTCATAAATTTCCTACTGGTGGTTCTATGTTAGTTGCAAAACCATGCACAAGCATGAAGGCCATAAACATCACCCCTCAAGAGAAATTTGATCTTGATCTAGAAGAAGTGTGTGAATGCCTAGCTGAGAGAGGGTATCAAATAAAAAGAGTAACAAGGTTTCTAGCTCTTGTGAGAAAAGCATATGATATCAGCATATTCCCAAGTGGGAAGATAATAGTGAAAGAAACAGACAACAAAGAAGAAGCCTTAAAAATCGCTCAAGAAATTTACGAGTGTACAAAAGCCTATCGGGTGAGTTAATGTTTACCAAAGAAGAAATAGCAGAGAGGATCAATAGAATAAGGGAAGATAACGGTTTTCCCATAGTACCCTTTGTGATAGACGAAGTAAGATATGATGAAGAAGGGGATAAATTATTTATAATCGCTAAAGATAGAAGTGATAAAAGTGCAATCATTGGAAACAGCTTCGTAATTGGGAAACTCAGAGAAGAACTCGGAATAAAACAAGTTACTGTTTACTCAAAACTTGACCTCATCATAAAGAGAAAAAAACTAGAAGAGAACTTGAGGAGAATCAAAGGTAATTTTCTCGAGTTTCTGAGTCCTATAATAGAAACAGAGTTTAATTTCCCTCCTCGGAAATGGCCCACTCTTAGCAATAATGGGAGAGCCCTCGTGTTCCTCAGCTTCAATGCAAAAGCCATGGTAGGTTTTGCTGAAAAAGTTGGCCTAGAAGCCGAGAGAGTCGGAATCAAATACACCTTTCCAAAAATGGAATACACACCAATAGAAGGGTCTCTTAGGGAGCTCTTCTTTCCAGATGAGAAAAAGTTGAAGAAGATTGCCCAAGAAAGGAATATCAGAATAATTATTGCTGATTTTCCTTTTGATCTCAAGTTCCTTGATAATATAGCTCTCCTTAATCCCCTCAGGTTCCTCCATATTGGATTCTTTGAGGCAAAATATTTCTTTGGATTTGAAAGACCTGTCAGGGTGGATAAGAATGCAATGATAGATTTTGTCGTTGAAATGGTTGCTGAAGGCTTAATGGAATCAACAGATGGGGCAAACCTTATATGGTGGGCATGGAAAAGATAGAAGGTGGTAAAATGATAGTCGGCGTTGTGGGTAAAATTGCAGCAGGAAAAACCACGGTTGCAAAGTTTTTTGAAGAGAAAGGATTTTGCAGAGTTTCGTGTAGTGATCCACTAATTGACCTTCTAACCCATAATTTAAACGATTATTCTTGGCTTCCTGAGATCCCAGAAAGGGGTGAGCCCACAAGAGACAGACTCATCGAATATGGAAAACATTTGAAAGAAACCTATGGAGAAGATATTCTTATAAGACTCGCCATAGACAAGAGAAGACATTGTGAAAACATAGTGATAGATGGAGTAAGGTCAAAGGGAGAAATAGAGGCTATAAAGAAACGAGGCGGAGTCATAATATACATAGAAGCGAGACCTGAGATAAGGTATGAACGATTGAAAAAAAGAAATGCCGGAAAAGACAAGGTGATAAAGAGTTTTGAAGATTTTTTGGATGCAGATAAAGCGGAAGAGGAACTATATCACACAAGCATGCTTAAAGATCTGGCTGATTTCTTGATTGTGAATGAAAGCAGTCTTGAAGATCTAAAAAAGAGAGTTAATATCATTATAAACTCCTTAACGTCTGGAAAAATTTAAAGGCTCTTCAAGATTTCCTTTTATTGGTGAACTTCAATGAAAATAATTGTCCTTGCTCCCTGTCTTTTAAGCCCTTTCTACGTCTACCGAGGCCCAAAAGATAAGGAGTACAAAACTAGTAAAGAACTATTAAATCTTCTTGCAAAACATGCAGAAGAAATAAGAGTCTTAACTTACCCCTGTCCCGAATACAAACTTATAGGATGGCCAAGACCTCCAATGAGCAAAGAAGTTTTCGAAAAACTTGGAATGTCCGAAACTGCTAAAACCATTGTGGATTTTATTGAAAGAGTTCTAACGGAAGAAAAACCTGAGAAGGTAATTTTTGTTGGTGTCAAAGGTTCACCAACGTGTGGGGTATTCTATACGACTTCAAGCGATCCAGAAAAGTTCCCATATAGAATAATCGAAGAATTCTCTTATCTAAACAAAAAAGAACGGATAAAACTGTCAAAAGAACTCATGGAAGAGCAAAACTTCAAAGTAATACTAGGAGAAGGCGTGCTTTTCCAAATTCTTAAGAAGAGGTTTCCAGAGGCTATTTACCTAGAGTTTGATAAAGATAACATTGAAGAAAGCTTAAAACAACTTGACAAACACTTTAAACACTAAAGAGAGGACTATTCTCGAGGTTTCTCGGCCACCACCATTATTTCAATGTCGTCCATATCTACCTTTCGCTTCCCCCATCTCCCAGCAGTTCCTCCCCAAATGGCTTTCACTTCAAATCCAACCATTTTAAACATCAAATAAAGCTCTGTTGGGACATAAACTCGTTCTCGTATTGGAATTTTCGTACCATCTGGTGCCTCGAGTTCTTCAAAGAATGTCATGGTGTTCGGGTCAAATACTCCACTAGCAATATCCTCATTTGTGGCTTTTTTAATTCTTGAAAGCGCGCTTAGAGCTGTTAGGATGAACTTACCTCCCGGTTTCAGTGATTTATATATATTCCTTAAGATGGCTAAGTCATGCTCTATTGGGTCGTCAGACAAACCAAGTAATGAAAAGGCGCCCTCACATAGACATATCGCAGCGTCAAACTCTTCATTACACTCAAACCTAGCTGCATCTGCTTTTATCAATTCAACTTCAACACCCTCTTTTTGGGCCCATTCTTTTGCTTTTTCAAGCATTTTCTGGGAAATATCGATCCCTGTGACACGATATCCTCTCTTTGCAAGCTCTATAGAATGTCTTCCAACACCACAGCCCACATCTAATATTTTTGCACCTTCTGGAAGTTTAAATTCTTCCAGTAAAAAATCAATTTCTTTTTTCGTGTGTTTGGTAAAGGGTTCTTGTAAATAATAGTCAGCTTCCCTATCAAAAAACTCTTCCCATTCGTGCTTTTTCATAGTAACCACATACAAAACTCGTTTTTTCAGTTAAAAACTTTTGGATTATCTAAAGGGGTAAAAACGAACTATACAAAATACCTACAAATACACCTTCAAGAATAAACTATAAGAAAATTCATAAAGAGGTATAAATAGGTGTGGAATATGAATACTTTAATTATTTACGTTTCAATCCACCACAGAAATACTGAAAAAGTCGCAAAAGTCATGGCAAAAACTCTTGAAGCAGAACTCACAAAACCATGGGGAATAACGCCAAAAGAACTTTTAAATTACGATCTTATAGGATTTGGTTCTGGAATATACTGGTGGAGACATCACTGGGCTCTTCTAAAGCTTGTGGACAATCTTACAAGAATGGAAGGAAAGAAGGCTTTTATCTTCTCAACAGCTGGAATGAACATCCCTTGGTACAACCACAGACAACTGAGAAGAAAGCTGAAAGAGAAAGGCTTTCAAATTGTTGGAGAGTTCTCGTGTAGGGGCTGGGACACCAATGGATGGCTTGCCAAAATAGGTGGAATAAATAAAGGGCATCCAAATGAGAGGGATTTAGAGAGAGCGAGGAGGTTTGCTGAGGAGGTAAAAGTAGGTTTAAAAGATTAAGAACCTATTTTTGCCTGCATCCACCAACAATCTTTACTATCAGGATCTCTGACCAAGGGATTATAATATCTTTAATTCCATCTCGAAGGATAAGGTATCTGTTGTCGAAGATATCTCTAGGTTTCCCATAAAACTGAGTTCCTTTTCTCAATGTTACTTCCAAATAAGGCAATCTCGCTAAGAGTCCTTTCTTTTTTGGTAAGAATTCAGAATCTCTATACCAGATCTCCAACATAGCGCGCTCTTTGAACCAAGGAAACCATATAGCCAAGATGAACAAAAACACAGCCCAAGGAAAAGATAACAACCTCATCGCAGTTAAGAAATCTTCTCTCATAAAGTATCCAATCGTTGCTACAAGATATGTTGCAATTAAACTCCCAAGATTCCATTCAAAAAAAGAGCCCAAGTTTCTTATTTTAACAGGAGAAAATTGTGTAAATGCCAGATATATGCTAAATACCGCTCCGAACCACCAAATAAGAAGAATAATATTTGAAATTTCAATTAGCTTCAACTCTGTTGTCCACCACATGAGACCAATTAATATAGTCGATACAATGGTTGGCTTCCAGAAAGATAGAGAACGGTATGGTGATTTTTGAAAACCTGCTCGTTTTCTAAATTCATTAGCAAGAGACTCATAAATTAAAGCAAATTCCCCATACTCCTTAAAAAGGGACTGAAATTCTCCATGTTTTACTCGTCTAGAAAATCGTTCTTTTAACATCTCAGTTATTTGGGTTTGTTCCAAGATGAAGGCAATGATGAGAAATAACAAACTCAACTTATCCCCATAAGCACTCAATAAGTCCAGTACACTCATAATATCCCCCTAATAAAGAAAATACAATAGAACTTAAAAATTTATTTTAACAACACTAAAATCGCGCCTACCACTACCAACACCGTCCCAATGAAGGGCCTAGGAGCCATTTGCTCTCCCAATAAAAGCCACACTGTCTATAGCAACAATCACTTTAACACTCCCTGTTTTTAGTGCAGGAAAATAGAAAAACTATGAACGGAGCTCTCGCAACTCTAGAGAGAATTATAAAGGGTATCTTTCTAAATATCGTAACTAGAGTGGCAAAAATTGCTGAAAGGAGAGCATAAAAATGTAGATAGGCATTTCAAGCTCAAGCTTCCCTTATCGCTCTCTCCACAACTTCTTTGGCCTTCTTCATGAGCCCCTCCGCTTTTTCCTTTGTATGAGCTTCTAGAGTTATGCGCATTATTGGCTCTGTTCCACTCGGCCTGAAGAGAATCCACCACTCGTCGTTCTCAATCCTTACTCCATCAATATCAATGAGTCTTTTGTATGAGAATCTCTTGAGCGCTTCTTTTTCTATGAGCTCCATAGCTTTTTTCTTCTTCTCGTTAGGGCAGGGTATCTTTGCCCTAAGCGTCACATATCTTGGAACTTCCTTCGCGAGCTCGCTCAAAGGCCCCCGCTTGTCAATCATCTCCAAAACCAACGCCCCAGCGAAGATTCCATCGGGGGTTAGGTTCCATTGAGGCATTATCCAAGTGCCGCTTGGCTCTCCTCCAAAGATGGCATTCTCTCTCATGATTCCCTCAGCAACAGCAACATCACCAACCTTAACTCTAACAACCTCTCCACCTAAAGGCTTAACATAGTCATCAAGAGCAAAGCCAGCATCTACAGTTGTTATTATTCTGCCCTTTCCGAACTTCCTAAGCATGTATGCACTTATAAGAGAGAGCATCACCTCGTACTCCACAAAGTTACCTTCGTCATCTACGACCCCAATTCTATCCGCATCCCCATCATGGGCTATACCGACGTCTGCCTTGAAAACTTTAACAGCCTTGGAAAGTCCCTCAAGACTTTTAGCATTCGGCTCAAGTTCCCTTATGAAATATCCACTTGGGTGAGAGTTAAGGGAGATAACCTTATTCCCAAGTTCTCTTTGGAGATAGGGAGAAATCAACGCCCCTGCCCCATTACCTGCATCAACAACAACCGTATACCCCTTTGAAAGGCTAACCATCTCAAGGGCTTTTTTTATGTATTCTCTTCCAGGGTTGGCTGTTGTTAAGTTCCCAATCTCATTCCAAGGGGCTTTCTTAAAGCTCTTCTCTTCAAGGATCTTCTCAAGCTCATTTTCCATATCTCTTGTATAGGCCATCCCATTTGGCTGCCATACTTTAATACCATTATATTGTGGAGGATTATGTGAAGCTGTAATCGTAACCCCAGCATCTGCTCCATAAAGCCGAATAGCAAAACCAGTCAATGGAGTGGGAGAGACCCCAATATCAATCACATCAATACCAGTACTCAACAACCCTGAAATCATAGCGTTTTTTAGCATTTCGCCGCTCGTCCTAGTATCCATTCCCACAACAACTTTCCCTTCCCCTAAATAAGTTCCTAAGGCCTTTCCAACATTTAAAGCAAGTTCTGGAGTTAGCTTTTCATTAACGACTTCCCTTATTCCACTTGTGCCAAAATATTTCCCCATGATACTCACCATGTGATTGCTAACACTAAAAAATACGAAGCAAAGTTAAAAGATTTTTCATTCCATCTTTTCTAGAATCTCCTAACATAGCTTTTCTTTTCAATGACCCTCCCCTTCTCAAGTCGATAAACATCAACTCTATCCATGCCCATAGTTTCCCGCTTATATGAGACAAGATAGTCTACGAGATCCTTAATATCATATTTGAAAAGGGAATCTTTGTAGTACCTCGGTTCATAGATAAGGATAAGCCTATCCCTACGAGCAGTTATGAAAGAGTAGTACTTTTTTCGCTCCATTTTTGATCTAGAAAGAAGGGAATAAATAAGATATCCATCAAACTCTACTCCCTCCTCTATATTCCCAATAAAAACATTTTCTGGGTAATTAACTTCAAAAGGTAGGTACTCCACAAGAAAAGTATACCCTCTAGAAAGCCAAGCATTAAGAAAAATTCTCGCAAGCTTCTTTGCGTCCCCAGTAACTAAAACTACACCACTCTCAAGATTTGCTATCTTTTTAAGCATGACCCTTCCCCCTTGTTATTAGAAGTAGTCTTTTTAAAAACATACAGAATTGCACACCCAAACCATAAAATATATATTCTATTGTTCTCACTCCCATACGATAACCCCCCATTATGGAGGTCGACCTAATGAAGAATAGAGGATTAGCAGTATTTTTGATAGGAGTTTTGCTGTTTAGCGTTGCCGTAAGTGGGTGTATTGGTGGAGGAGAGAAGACAGAGACAGAAACAACCACTCCCCAATACGCAGGGAAGATTGCAGTAGTTTATGATGTTGGTGGAAGAGGTGACTTAAGCTTCAACGATATGGCCTACCTAGGTGCATCCAAAGCAGCAAAAGAATTTAACCTCGAGCTTAAGGAAGTACAAAGCAATACAGAATCAGACTATTTACCAAACCTCAGAAGCCTCGCCCAAACAGGAGAGTACAATCTCATAATAGCTGTTGGTTTTATGATGACCGATGCAGTAACACAGGTTGCAGATGAATTCCCAGACCAGAAGTTCGCTATCGTTGACGGATTCATTCCAGACAAACCAAATGTCGTAAGCATTCTATTTAAGGAAAATGAGGGGTCAGCCTTAATAGGGGCCCTTGCTGCTTTAATAGCTGCAAACGATGGAAAAGATAAAGTCGGCGCCGTTCTTGGTATCGAAATCCCAGTACTTTACAAATTCGAGGGTGGTTATAGATTCGGAATTAAGTGGGCCGAGGATTACTACAAACAAAAGACTGGAAACGATGTAAAGATAGACCTTCTTTACACTTACACAGGTTCATTCACAGACCCTGCAAAGGGTAAGACCGCAGCTCAAGCCCAACTCGGACAAGGAGCTTGGGTAATTTACCAAATAGCCGGGGCTGTTGGACTTGGTGTCTTCGATGCTGTTGATGAATATCTCAAGAGCCAAGGAAAAGAAATGGGGCCACCATTCGCTGTTGGTGTTGATTCAGCACAAGACTGGATTAAACCAGGCGTTATAATCGCCTCAATGATGAAAAGAGTGGACGTCGGTGTCTACAAGGCTGTTGAAATGGCCATTAAAGGCAACTGGCAAGGTGGAATAATGGAGCTTGGGCTTAATGAGCAAGGTGTTGGAGTAAGCACCATCGATGCAGTCAAAGAGATGTTTAACTCACTACCAGAAGACACCAAGCAGCAAAAACTCAAAGAACTAGGACTCGCTAGTGAAGACGAGCTCTTTGCTAAACTTGAAGAGACAAGAAAACAAGTTCCAGACTGGATATGGCAAGCCGTTGCAGAGCTTGAAGAGAAGATTAAAAGTGGAGAAATAAAGGTTCCCATGGCAACCACCAAAGATCAAATCGAAGCCATAAGAAATGCCCAAACATGGCAAGAAATGGAAGACTTAGCAAAACAATGGGAAAGCAGCTGATCTTTCCTTTCCTATTTTTAACTTTTATAACCTTTTAGGAGGTGCATCTATGGAAGAAGTACCAATTATTGAAATGAAAGGGATTGTCAAGATATATCCAGACGGTACAAAAGCCCTTAAAGGTGTTGATTTTTCCGTAAGAAAAGGTGAGATTCACGGGTTATTAGGTGAGAATGGAGCTGGAAAAACGACTTTAATGAAGATACTCTCTGGAATGCTTCATCCAACAGAGGGTAAAATACTTGTGAACGGGAAAGAAGTGAGATTTAAAAGTCCTGCTGATGCTCTTGCAAATGGAATTGGTATGGTTCACCAGCATTTCACGCTGGTAGATGTTTTTGATGGACTCCACAATATTATCTTGGGAATGGAGGGTCACGGTCTCTTCTCTAAAATAGATGTTGAAAAAGCAAGGAAAAAACTGCAAAAGCTTATGGATGATTTAAACTTTCAAGTTTCCCTTGATGTTCCTGTAGAAACCCTCCCTGTTGGTGTCCAACAAAGAATTGAAATTTTAAAAACCCTCTATAGAGACGTAGATGTACTTATTTTAGATGAACCAACTGCAGTGCTTACTCCAATAGAAGTGAAAGAGCTTTTCGAAGTACTCAAAAAGCTAAAATCCCAAGGTAAAACGATCATCTTTATCAGCCACAAACTCAAAGAGGTCATGGAGATAACAGATAGAGTAACCGTTCTCAGAAAAGGAGAACTAATAGGAACTGTAAATACAAGTGAAACCTCTCCCAAAGAATTAGCCAAAATGATGGTAGGAAGAGAAGTGGTTCTTAAGATAGAGAAACCTCCAAAAGAAGCCGGTAAGCCAGTGCTACAAGTGCAAGATCTGTGGGTAAGAGGGGATAGAGGCCAAGATGCTGTAAAGGGTTTGACATTTGAAGTGAGAGCTGGGGAGATCTTTGGAATAGCAGGAGTCGAAGGGAACGGACAAACCGAACTCATAGAAGCCATAAGTGGATTAAGAAAAATTGTAAAAGGTAAGGTCATTCTTAATGGAAAAGACATCACCGGAAGACCACCAAAAGAGCTCTACGACCTTGGAGTGGCTCACATTCCAGAGGATAGGATCCACATGGGACTGGTAACCGAGATGAGTGTTGCTGAAAACTCGATCCTTGGACTTCACTGGAGAGACACATTTAGAGGCCCCGTGGGAATGCTAAGGTGGGATAAAGCTAAAGAACATGCAGCAAAACTTGTAGAGAACTTTGAGGTCTTGGTTCCAAGTATAGAGTCCCCAGCAAAGAGCTTGAGTGGAGGAAATCAACAAAAGCTTATCGTGGCAAGAGAAGTGAGCAAACAACCAGAGTTCATTATAGCCTCTCAGCCCACAAGGGGTGTTGATGTTGCTTCGACAGAGTACATAAGAAATTACTTGATAAAACTTAGGAATGAGAATAAGGCTGTTCTTTTGGTGTCTGCAGATTTGGATGAAGTTCTCCAGCTTAGTGATAGAATGGCAATAATGTATGAAGGAAAGTTCGTTGGGATCGTAAAGCCTGAAGAGGTTACTGAAGAACAAATAGGACTAATGATGGGAGGTATAAAACATGAAAGCTAACATTAAAGGGTTCTTTAAGCCTCTTGTAGAAAGTCTAATAGCTATCATAATAGGAATGTTAATAGGTGCCATTATACTAGCATTCTCTGGATACAGTCCGACTGAAGCATATGTAGCCCTCTTTGATGGTGCATTAGGCTCCAAATATGGATGGGCCATGACCCTGAGTGCTGCAACACCAATAATTTTAACCGCACTAACCTTTGGACTTGGCGCAAGGACAGGTCTATTCAACATAGGTGCCGAAGGAACAGTGTATTTTGGAGCTATAGCTGCAATTATCTTCACTAATATTCTGGGAAATGTTTTAATAGGTCTTCTTGGTGGAATAATTGCGGGACTTGTGTGGATGTCCATTCCTGCCTTTTTAAAGGTCTTTAGAGGAGTTAACGAGGTTGTTTCTACAATCATGTTAAATTGGATGGCGTATTTCATTGCCTTATATATAGTCCTTCAGAAGATACCCAATCCAGATGACCCAAACAAAACCATAGCCGTCCCTGTAAGTGCGAGATTTCCAATAGTAATAAGAGGAACAGAGTTATCATGGGCCTTTGTCATTTCTGTGGCAGCAGCTCTCATAGCATATTACATTCTCTGGCATACCACATTAGGCTATGAACTAAGAGTTAGCGGATATAACGAAAGAGCAGCACGTTATGGGGGTATAAACCCCAAAAAAGCGGTGATATGGTCATTCTTACTAGGCGGAATTATGAGCGGTCTAGCTGGAGCTACTGAAGTCATGGGAAGACCACCAAGCTATGCAATAAGTCAGGGAATGGCAAACATTTATGGATATGGATTCGATGGAATTGGAGTTTCATTAGTGGGCAGAAACCATCCCATTGGAATAATATTCAGTGGAATATTCTTTGGTATGCTTAAAGCTGGAGCTACAGCTATGCAAATTGAAGCAGGAGTTCCCTTGGAGATGGTTAGAATGGTTCAGGGAATTATAGTCGTTACAGTTGCCATACCAGGACTTTTGGATCTATTGAAAAGGGTGGTGAGAAGATGATGGATGCAGTAATTTCAACCCTCATAGGAGCATTAACAGCAATGGTCCCCTTAGTGCTTACAAGTGTAGGAGCAGTGGTAAGCGAAAGAGCTGGTGTAGTAAATATCGGATATGAGGGAATACTGCTCATGAGCGCATTTTTTGGAGCTATTTTTGCCGAAATTACTGGGAATCCATGGATAGGACTCTTAGGAGGTGCATTTGTAGGTACACTCCTGGGAATGCTTCATGGATTTATAACAGTATATCTAAAAGGAGATCACGTTATACCAGGGATAGGTGTCAATCTGCTCGCATTAGGTATAGTAGCCTTTGGAATTCCTGCATATTGGGGAACAGCAGGTCAGCACCAAGTGCCTTCAAACTTTAGAATAGAACCCCTAATAAAAACTGCCTACGGAAGTTTAAGTCCAATGGTCATCATAACAATAGTAATTACTGTGCTGACCCATTGGGTGCTCTTTAGAACCCCATTAGGACTTAGAATACGATCTGTAGGTGAGAATCCAGAAGCAGCTGATGCGCTAGGTATTAACGTCGAACGTTATAGGTTTTTAGCCACAGTTTACGGAGCAACTCTTGCAGGCCTTGGAGGAGCTTTTATGAGTGTTGATTGGCTTGGTACAGTTACAAAACAGCTTTCCGCCGGAAGAGGTTTTATAGCATTAGCAAACATGGTATTCAGTGGATGGAATCCATTAAGGGCCCTTCTAGGAGGATTCATCTTTGGATTCTTTGACAACCTCTCAGTATGGGTCAGGACCACTCCAGCAGTCCAGAAAGTTATTCCGTGGCAATTCGTGGCAACACTCCCCTATCTGGTAACTCTGATCATAGTTGCAGGAATAATAGGAAAAGTAAGAGTTCCCAAGTGGGATGGAAAGCCTTACAAGAGAGAGTGATCTCTTTTTATTTCTTTATTATTACGCCTATAGCTGTCCCCAATGTTATACCCACTATAAGCGAAAGAAGGATATAAGTGGTGTTCAAGCTTACAGACTGAGGAACTTCTTTATATGGAGGCTCCTTAAAGGCTAGGAGAATGTTAGCAGAATTTTGGGCAAGTACTTCCGAATATTTCTTACCTACCCATGTCGTAGACACTTCAACTACTGGCACTCCGCTTCTTCGTGAAAGCTCAAAAGCAGCATCTTTTAAAGAGTTAGGAGAATCCTCAGAGTATATTATCACATCAATAGTTTTTGCTATTTCTAAAAGCTCATCCACACTCCTAGCCGGAACTTCCTCTTCAGGTTTTATTGAACTTACAACTTCCATCCCCATCCATTCCACTGCATACTGTTGAGAAGGAAGTTCAACTATTGCTCTTTTTCCCGTTATGTTGTGAGCTTGATAAGAAAGAATTATGCCCTCTATCTTAGCTCTAAATAGAGAGTACTGGGTCTCAAAATAACTCTCATGAGGATAAAAAGCAGACAAAACATCTTTAACCGCATCAGCAATTGCAAGAGCATTGTATGGGTCAAGCCACACTCCATGAGGGTTATTTTTGTTATAGTACCACCTCTCAGGAAGATAATGAAAACCATGCTTTTGATAATCTTCTATGCCCAAAACTTCTCCCTTCAAGATTCCTTCTTTCTCAATCTCCTCTATTTTTTCTTCAGCTGGCAAGTGGCCAATCGTGAGTATAACATCAGCCCTCTGAATTTTTTCAATTTGTTCCGGGGTAAGTTGGTACTGGTGTGGATCAACCCCTGGAGGGACAAGATATTCTACTTGGACACTTTCTCCAAAGGCTTCTTTAATTATTTCTGCTATCGGAGCTATGCTTGTGATTACTAGTGGTTTTTCTTGGGCTATGACAGGGGAAGAGAGTGAAAGCATGAATATCAAAAGTATTATTATCTTTCTCATTTTAGGCCACCCTAATAATGTTGGGTTCAGATGTTTTAAAGTTTTGCAGGATTTAAGGTTAAATATTCCAAAGTACAGAATATTTATGATGCCTATGAAACGGGAATTAATGGCAATTTTACTACTCCTAATACTCCTTCCAAGTGCTAATGCATACCAGTTTGAGCAAAATAATGTTCTAATAAAGATAAATCCAAATGAAGAGTTGCTCTCTATAACTTATTATCTCGCATTTGGTCATGACGAATTTGTGATCAATAGAAGAGCGTACATTAATGATGTGGAAATGTGGTTTGGAAAATACAAAGACCACGAAGCTGTGAAGATGCTCAAAGATTATTTCAAAGATGCAACGACTATTCCAGAAAGAGACTATAAACTATTCGTTCTCGATGCTTATCTTTTGCAGTTTTCAGAACCTCCTGAAATGAGAAGGATTTATACCGATTGGCAAGACCTAGAGCTCGATAAGATAGTCAATGTTTTAAGGAACTTCTCCCGAGACACAAACTTCATGGAGTTTTTTAAAGCACATGAGAACTATTACAGCAAGGATTTACAACTTTATAGCTCTGCTATAATGTTTCTCCCCCCAGATAAGTTCATGAAGCCCTACATGAATCTAGCAAACATACGTTTTGAATTCCACTTTCCATATCTAGTCTGCATTCACGGACACAGCTTTAGAGAGGAGGTTAATGAAACAAAGATATATGGTTCTGGTGGGATACCTCCGTTGGTTAGAAGAAATCCGCCAAAGACTTACTGGGGATTTCTTAGAGCAAAAGACACAATATTTGGCCTTCCATTGAACAGTGTTTATCTAAACAATAGTGAATTCGATAAATTGTGGGTTTTAGAGTTTATTTATCATGAACTTGGGCACGATATTACTACAGAAAAACTTGATGAATACTATGGCTACAAAGTTAAGCCTCTTCAGTATTTAGAGAGCATAATAGAAGAAGATATGCCATACCTAGCCATCTACGACATTCATTTTTGGGGAAATACAGGAATGATATACGAAAGCTTCGCCGACGCATGGGCATACTTTGCTTTAAGCAAAATAAATAAAGATTATGCAGAGCTTTCTCTCCAAATGGAAAAAGCGTGGGGTGAGTTCTGGATCGAAGAAATAATATCCCTCTATGAAAAGTATTCAAAGATTGCCATTGAGGAAAATAAGCCTCTTGATGAGTACATTTTAAACATACTAACTGAACTGAGTGAAAAAGTTCCGAAAGAGAGAGTTAAGGAGATCTATGAGAAAGAAGTTCCAGTAACACCTCTAAGAGCACTAGATGATGTAGTTAGAGAAGGAGAAGTTTTGATAGTCTACGGTACCCAAAATCCAGATAAAAATGGAGTGGAGTACGACAAGGAGACTGCAGAGATAATAAGAAACTACCTCCAGACTTTCTATTCTCAATGGCCTGGAGAAATAAAAATTGAAATAAAGGCCGATATAAACCTTACCCAAGAAGACCTTAAGAAAGATATAATTCTGGTAGGAGGCCCTTTAAGCAATAAAATTGTAGATCAGCTTGATGAAGAATTTCCCCTAAGATTTGTATTCTCAAACGGAAGTTGGATTTTGGTGAAAAATTCAGAATTTGAAAATGTAAGGACATTTTTGATAACAAATCAGAGTATAAAAGAAGTCAAATTCATCCAGAAGCGTTATTATTCGCCAGTTTCCCTTATCATGAGCATAAGGAATCCCTATAGAGAGGACAACTATATAGTGTGGATTGCAGGAGTAGATAGGTATAGAACAAGGAAATATAAAAATCCAACATACTATCTAGTAAGCTATCAAATATACGATGGAGCGAATATAGAGGAAGGATTCTATGTTCATTCATGACCGTTGCTTTTTCCATTCTTTATGTAGGGCTTTCCAATTGCTATGCTGAACCCTTTAAATGAGTCATCTTTGCGATGGAATTCTATGGCCAAGGGTAGATTGTTATCCTCGTTTATCACTATCCTCACGATTCTAGCCCTAGAGTGTCCATTTAAGTACTCCTCTTTTAGCTGCTCATAGTTTTCCAATGCCTCGTTGATGACTTCTTCGTGCATGTCATAAATCTCTCTGGAATAGTTGCTGTGCTCCTTTATTGATTTTATCATATCCTCTTTATCCAAAGGTATCACAACCTTAGGCTTTGCGCCAAGATTGCCCATCTGATTTAAATATCTTTCTCATCTGGGCAAATCTTAAGGCTTCCTCAAGCTTTTCTTTCGGAACCTCCATACCGTGTAATTCTTTAAACAACTCAACTATTTCATCCAGAGTGAGAGTTTCCTTCTCCTCAAAGAGGTTATTTACAAGGTTTATCATATCCTCAACAAAATTCCATGGGAACACTATCCACGCCCAATCAATTTCTTCTCCAAAATAATCTGGCTGAAACTTCGAGGTTTTGATTGTCAAGAGCGTTGCAACTTTGATTTCAGCTGGGTTTTTGCTCTCAACATAGTTCTTTGCAAGAGTCAGGCTTTCTCCTGTGTCAGCTATATCATCAACTATCAAAACTTTTTTACCTTCAAAGTCATACTGGGTCCCATATTTCAGTCTCGCTTTTCCATCTGGAGTTGCCGTGACTCCCCAATGCTCTACCTTAATACTTACAAGGTCTTTAACCCCAATATAATCACAGTAGAGCCTTGCGGCAATCCAACCTCCCCTTGCAAGACCTACAACAACATCTGGTCTCCACTCTTTCTCGAGAATCTTTGTTGCACCTTCTTTAGCCCATCTTTCTATATCGTCCCAAGAAGCTAAGTATGCTGGAAACTTTTTCATGATTTCCCTTACTGACGTTAATAAGAAGGAGATATTTAAGCTTTTCCCACCGACCTCTTCTCGTCGTTCACGACGAGACTTTCAGCCACAAAGGAAGTTAAAATGCCCGATCTTTTTAAAAACTTGGCAACCATTGCCACTTAAACAACTAGGAAAAGAGTAGAATTTTAATATACTCTAAACTTTAATTTAAAAGTGGTGAATGGAATGCCAACCATAATTGTAGAAGGGCCCCCAATTAGTGTTGAGAAAAAGAGAGAGCTCGTGAAAAGGTTTACAGAAGTTGCGTCAGAGATTTATGGGATAAACCATATAACAGTGCTTATAAAGGAAAATCCTTCCGAGAATGTCGGAATTAATGGAGAATTATTGTTGGATTTCAAAAAGAAGAGGTGAAAAAAGAATAAACCCATCAGACCTTGTGTATGATATATTTTTAGATTCCATTAGAGTAGCTTAAGTGCAACTTTCTTGTACACATCAGGCAATATTTTGAGCGATTCTATATTTACGTATTCATTTGGCCCATGGATGTTTCCACCTTTGGGACCAAAGTCTATTGCTTTAACTCCGTAAGGCGTGAAGAACCTAGAATCAGCTGCCCCTGGTCCTTCAACGGGTTCCACGCTTTCACCAAATTCTCTGAGCGTTTCAAGCATTGATCTTACTATTCTCTCTTCTGGATGAGTAAAGAGGTAACCAGCCTTTTCATTGCTTTTTACTATAAGTTCCGCCTCTGGAATATTGAAATTCAGTATTTCCCTCAGCACTTTTTCAATTTCTACCTGTGAATGCCCCATCATTCGTATATCGAGTTTGAGAGTGTGTTTTCCATTTTGAGAGGAATAGAGGTTTGGAGTTATTGAAACCCCATAATCACTGTATTTTTCTGATTTTATTGAGGCTCTAACTAATGGAACAATAGCCCTCAAGAGTTTAGTTAAACCCAAATCAACCTCTACATTTTCTCCCTCTCCTGGTTCAAGATATTTGAGAGTCACCTCACTTGGAACCACATTGGACTTTAGGAATCTACCTTCGAGACTTACTGCAATAAAGTTTGTATTCCTCAAGAAATGAGAAAGAGATATCATTGGATGACTATCAACTCCTGGAAGGAAATACGCAGCGTCTCGTGTTTCAATTACTGGAGTATTTATTTTAAAGGTTGTCTCCTTTAGAATTCCTTTAATTATGGCTTTTTCTGCAGGAACAGTTATAGAAACACCAAAACCTTTTCTCCTTCGGATTATTGGCCTCATTCCAATTCCATCGGCATTTATCATGTATTCTGGGAGATTTTCCCTCTCTTTGAGTCTCTCAGCAATATGCATAGCTAGAGCTCCACCTATTTCTTCATCACCAGTAAATGCAAACAAAACTTTTCCATTAAGATCCATTTTTGAGAGCTCCCTAACAGCAAGCATCACTGCAGCAACATTTGATTTATCGTCAGCACTTCCTCTACCATAAGCCTTATCCCCCTTGATCGTTAGTTCGAAGGGTTCTGTCTCCCATTCTTCCCTATTCACTGGAACAACATCAAAGTGGGCCATGAAAAGCAATTTTGGTTTTCCTTTTCCAATTTCTCCGTAGACACCATAGTAGCCATTTCTCTCTATTAGTTCGGTTTCAATTCCCCATGAAGCTAAAGTATCCCTTATGAAGTGAGGGCATTCTTTTGGTGGTTTTATCTTCCTTCCCGGATCATTTGTTGTGTCAAATTTTACAAGCTCAGAAAGAAGATCAATTACCTCCATAGGATTACACCATTAAGATTCTCATCGAAAGGATATTTAAAAATTGCTAAAGCCAAAATCAAAAAGAAGAGAGCTAAACATTTATCCTCTTCCAAATTGTCCCTTCAGGAGTATCTTCAAGCTGAATTCCTAGTTCTCTGAGTTCTGCCCTTATCTTATCTGCTAATTCAAAGCTTCTCTGCTTCCTAAGTGTACTTCTCACCTCAATGAGCAACTCTATGAGTTCTTCTTCTTTGCTCTCTTTAGCTTCCTTAAAGTATTCTTCAAAGATCCCGAAAACTTCACTTATTATTCTGAAGAACTCAATGGCCTTTCTCAGTACACTTTCTTTTGGTTTCTCAACTTTTGTGAGATAGACGTTTACAGCATTTGCAACTTCAAATATAGGCTTCATGGCCTCAGCAGTATTGAAGTCATCATCCATGGCCTCATAGAACTTCTTCTTAGCTTCTCTTATAACTTCATAGAGCTCAAATTCCTCTTTCTCCCATTTGAACGGTATCTCGGCTTTTTCCATTGCTATTCTTATGTTCTCGATGGTGTTATACAAACGCTCAAGGTTGTTCTTTGCATGTTGAATTCCTTCTTCTGTATAGTCAAGAGGAGAGCGATAGTGCTTTTGAAGGACAAAGAACCTTATAACTTCAGGTGAGTATCTTTCAAGGAGTTCTCTTATCGTGACAAAGTTTCCAAGGCTTTTACTCATTTTTTCTCCTTTTACCATAACAAAGCCTGTGTGAAGCCAGTAGCGAACCCATTCTACTCCTGTGCATGCCTCTGTCTGTGCTATTTCGTTTTCATGATGGGGGAAGATCAAGTCATTTCCACCACCATGAATGTCAAAGCTCTCTCCAAGGTATTTTGTGCTCATAGTAGAACATTCTATATGCCACCCAGGCCTACCTTCTCCCCATGGGCTGTCCCATTTTGGTTCTCCAGGTTTAGCCTTCTTCCAGAGAGCAAAATCCTCAGGATTTCTCTTTCCTTCTCCTGGCTCGACTCTTGCTCCTTTTCTGAGGTCTTCAAGATTTATTTTACTTAACTTTCCATATTCTCTATATTTTCTAACTTCAAAATAAACACCATCAGTACCTTCGTATGCGTATCCTCTTTCCTCAAGTTTTCTGACAAACTCAATTATATCTTGAATGTGCTCTGTAACTCTCGGATAAATATCAGCGGGTTTAACCTTCAACGACTTCATGTCCTCCAAAAAGAATTTTAAAAATCTCTCTGCAAGCTCATTTGGGTCCTCCCCTGTTTCCTGCGCCCTTCTTATGATCTTATCATCTATATCAGTGAAATTCATCACCATTAAGACACTATATCCTTTATGCTCCAGGTACCGTCTTATCACATCAAAAGCTATGTAGGTCCTTGCGTGTCCAAGATGAGTGTAATCATAAACGGTGGGCCCACAAACGTACATCCTGACCTCGCCTTCTCTCAAAGGTCTGAATTCCTCTTTTTGCTTTGTCATCGTGTTGTAAACTTTCATTTTTTCTACCACCCAGAAAAAGTTCTCTAAGGTTTTTATTAGATTATCGCTTTCGGCAAGTGCAAAGCTTAAAAACCCCATTCCATAATCTAAACCAGCTTTTGAAAAAAGGAAATCAGGAGGTTATGATTATGAAAGTGGCAAAGAAGGATGTAATAAAGCTCCACTACATTGGAAAGATCAAAGAGACTGGAGAGATATTTGATACAACTTATGAAGACGTTGCAAAAGAAGCTGGCATTTACAATGAAAAAGGCATTTACGGACCAGTGCCAATAGCAGTGGGTGCTGGACATGTTATAAAAGGCCTTGACGAAGCTTTAGAAGGCCTGGAAGTTGGGAAGAAGTACACTCTTGAGATCCCCCCAGAAAAGGCCTTTGGGAAGAGAGATCCCAAACTCATAAAAACGTTTACAATAGGCCAGTTCAGAAGACAAGGCATTTATCCATTCCCTGGACTTGATGTAGAAATAGAAACAGAAAGTGGGAAGAAACTCAAAGGAAGAGTTATGAGCGTTTCAAGTGGTAGAGTTAGAGTTGACTTTAACCACCCATTTGCTGGGAAAACTGCGGTGTATGAAGTCGAGATTCTTGAAAAAATCGAAGACCCAATAGAGAAAGTAAAAGCTCTCATAGACCTTAGAATCCCAAGAATCGACTTTGAAAAAGTGCAGATTGAAGTTGGCGAGAAGGATGTAAAGATAGACTTCGGAGAACAAACATTAGATCCAAGAACCCTTGTATTGGGCGAAATACTTTTAGAAAGTGACCTCAAGTTCTTGGGTTACGAAACAGTGGAATTCAAACCTACAGTTGAAGATCTTCTAAAACCTCCAGAAGCTAAGATTGAAGAAGAGGAACCTGAAAAAGTTGAACCTGAAATAGAAGAGAAGAGTGAAGAACCACCAGAAGAAATCGCTAAGGAAGTTGAAAAAGCCGAAGAAATCGAAGAAGCCAATGAAGAAAACACCGTAGAGAATGAAACCAAAGAGGAGTGATCTTCCCCACCCTCTTTTATTTGGTGGTCACCTTTGAAAAGTTCATTCATCCTATATCTCGTCGGAATTCTTCTCGTGATTCTTAGTCGTTCTTTAGGGACTAACATATATGAATGGGCTTTTTATAATATCCTCTTTTATGTGATAATCCCCCTTATAGTAGCGTACTCCCTTGGGTTTAAGCTAAATGAAATGGGGTTTAAATTTGGCAAAAAAGAAGGATATAAATGGGCGTTTATGGTTTTTTTCATGGCACTTCCTATAAGCATGTATGCCTCCCAATTAGACGCCTTCAGAGATTATTACCCTATTTTCACCTACACGTCCTGGTCAGAGTTTCTCTTCAAAGAACTCCTCATAGGAGTTATAATGTTCGCTCATGAGGCATTTTACAGAGGGATATTACTCTTCCCCTTGGCTAAAGAAAATGAATGGGTCGGCATACTCGCACAGAATATTCCATATACTCTTGTCCATATAGGAAAGCCAGCGCTGGAGGTCCCTTATTCATTCTTTGCTGGAATAGCATTTGCAAAAATAGATCTAAAAAGCGAGAGCTTTCTACCAAGCTTTTTTCTTCACTGGATGGGTGCAATAGTGTTTGATATCCTTTGCATCATCTCAGCTTAATTGTGATACTTCCATTCACTGCAGATACCTTCAGTTTGTGTCTTCCCTCTCCAAGAACTCCCATGAATGATTTTGGTCCGTAAATAGGTGTCTTTGAGATCTCCCCTGGTATGTCAGTATTTATCTTTCCATTTACAGTACTTGCTTTAACTTCCACATTGGCGTTCTTTGGAACATAGACTTCAATACTACCATTTACTGTGGATATACCAGCATCATTGCTAATTCTTGTCATTAATGCCTTTATCGTCCCATTTACTGTCGAAATTTTTCTAGCTTCAACATTTTCAACATCTATTCTCCCGTTTACTGTGGCTATTTTGCCCGCTTTTGAAATGTTTTTAACAGTTATCGAGCCGTTAACACTTGCCACCTCAACTTCAACTTCCTTCGGAATAAGTAGTTCAAAATTAACCGCACTTTCGCCAATACTTACTCCAAAGCTTCTCTTCTGTTTCACTTTTATTATGAGTGTATCTCCTTCTTTTTTGATTTTTATTTTAGGTTCAGCACCTAAAAGGCCCCACTTTTTCTCAGCTCTGAGTTTTAATGTATCTCCCTCATAACCCTCCATTTTTACATAGCCGTTTATATTGCCAAGCTTTAACTTCATTCCGGGCCCCATTTTGTATTCTCTCTCAACTACTTCAATCATACCTATCACCTAATATATAATAGAGTGGTCAAGAGAAAATAAAAATGTGGTCAAAACTGATCAGTAATCCGGCACTTCCAACACTCATAAAGCTCACTTCTACTAAAAGCTAGAACGAAAGTTTAAAGATCTCTAGGGACTCTTTTTAGTATTCTCTTTAGTCTTATTCCTGTTTCACGTCCAAAACTTACACTAACCTAAAAGTTTAGAGCAGGATATGACCTCACAAGAAGGTTTTTAGAGTTGTTAAACAATGGTTTATATGAGGAATCTACTGAAAAGGAGGTACTTTAATGAATGAAGAAAAGAATAGTGTTCAAAAGATGGCCGAAATTATGGCTCTCCTCTTCTACCACATTTCAAAAGAAGTAATAGACACCTTTGGAGAAGAGGGGGAAAAGGCCTTGGAACGAGCTATAGAGAAATTTGGATCGGAAAGAGGTGAAAATATTAGAAAGGATGTTTTAAGCAGGGGATTGCCTTTAACATTGGAAAACCTGTCAAAATATTATGATATGCCATTGAAAGAAGCTTGGAAAAGTAAAGGGCAAGTGGATGATAGAACCTACTATAGTGAGGTAACCTTTTGTCCTTTTGCAAAAGTCTGGAAAGAGAAAAATGCAGAGGAAATTGGTCTCATATACTGTGAGCAAGATGTCGCATTGATGAAGGCATATAACCCCAATGTAGAGTTTAAAAGGCCCAAAAACGTGTTAAAAGGCGACGAAGTATGTTTATTTGATGTGAGGTTAAAAACTAAAAACTAACCTACTTTCTCTTGTTTATCTATTTCAAACCAAAACATGATCGAGAGTATATTATCTAACGACTTTTTACTTAAATTAGATTATTCATGAATATTAAACGATTAAAGGAGTTAGCGATATTCTTATTAACGTTAAATTTAATATCTTAATGGTGACTTCGATGGAAGATCCATACCTCTGGATGGAAAACCTAAGTGATGAGAGAGTGTTGAAGTTCATAGAGGAAGAAAACGCACACTTTAGAGAGTTCATTGGAGATATTCCAGACAAACTTATAGACGAGGTTAAGGAGTACTATTACTTACCCAACATCTGGAGAGCTCAGCTTACAGAAAAGGGAATCTTTGTGCAGATAAACGAAAAGGGCAGACAACTCATAAAACTCTTCGACACAGGAGAGATAATAGTGGACTCAAAGGAGCTTGAAAAAGAACTTAACGACGAGGTCCTTCTACAAGGATTTACTGTAGATAAAGAAGGGAAAAGATTAGCTTACAATTTCTCCATTGGTGGAGCCGATGAAGGAATAACAAGAATAATCGACTTAAAAAGTAGAGAGATCTTAGAGGAGATAAAGCCATCTCTATGGGACATTGTCTTCCTTGAGGATGGCTATTATTTTGCTCGCTTCTATAGAAAAGAGAAAACACCCGATGGAATGGAGCCTCCAGCAGAAAGAGTTTTCCTTAAGAAAGGAGACAAAGAAAGGATGATATTTGGTGAAGGCCTAGCTTCAGGGTATTTTATGAACCTGCAGAAAAGCACAAATGGAAAATGGGCAATGTTAACAGTTACCTTTGGATGGAACAAAGCCGATATATACTTTGGGCCCATAAATAAACCGGAAGAATGGAAAAAAGTGTATTCAAGCAAAGTCCCCGCTTATCCAATAGACTACAAAGATGGAAAGCTCTACATATATACTAGAGAAGGAAAAGGGCTTGGAAAAATAGTCGTGCTCGAGGGAGAAGAAATAAAAGAAATTATCCCAGAAAATGAATTTCCCCTTGAATGGGCCGTTATAGTAGAAGACAAGATACTTACCGGCTACATGGTTCATGCATCCTCACTCTTGAGAGTCTTCACATTAGATGGAATCCTTATAGAAGAGATAAAATTTGAGATGCCTGGCCAAGTTCATCCACTTGACAACGATGGGAAAAATGTTCTCCTTAGATATGAAAGCTTTACAGTGCCATACAGGATTTACAGGTTTAGTGAGAGACTCGAGCTTGTAGATGAAATCAAATTGGGAGACAATTTCAAAGTAGAAGAAAGCTTCGCAACTTCAAGAGATGGAACTAAAATCCATTATTTCACTGTTAAGGGAGAAAAGGATGAGAAAAAAGCTTGGGTCTTTGGGTATGGTGGCTTCAACATACCGCTCTTGCCAAGGTTCTTTCCCCATGCGATTCCCTTCATTAAGAGGGGTGGAACATTTGTTATGGCAAATCTAAGAGGAGGAAGTGAGTACGGCGAAGAGTGGCACAGAGCTGGCATGCGAGAAAACAAACAGAATGTATTTGACGATTTTATAGGAGTTCTAGAGAAGCTTAAGAGTGAGGGATATAGAGTTGCTGCATGGGGAAGAAGCAATGGAGGTCTTTTAGTCTCAGCAACACTTGTCCAAAGGCCAGATGTTATGGATGCAGCATTAATTGGATATCCCGTTATAGACATGCTCCGCTTCCACAAGCTTTACATTGGAAGTGTGTGGATTCCAGAATATGGAAACCCAGATGACCCAAAGGACAGAGAGTTCCTTCTCAAGTATTCCCCATACCATAACATCGATCCAACCAAAAAATACCCACCAACACTAATTTACACTGGACTATACGATGATAGAGTTCATCCAGCTCATGCATTAAAGTTTGCAAAGAAGCTCAAAGACGTTGGTGCATCCGTTTACTTAAGAGTGGAAACAAAGAGCGGACACATGGGGGCCTCAGCGGAAACAAGAGTTAAAGAATTAACAGATGTGCTGGCGTTTGTGATTAAGACTCTGGGAGTTGAAGTTTAGCTTCTATCTTCAAAGGTAGTCTTTATCTCATCATATCTTTTTCTCGCTTTTTCGCGCTCCTTTTTCCGTTCCCATAAGTTTATCCAAACCACTAACCAACCTACAACAGGAAGCATCACAATCCTCCAAAACAGCCCGTTGTTTATTGGAATAGTATCGTTTTCATCCAAAATCCCGTCTTCATCCTTATCAAAAAGGGGGTTTATAATAAAACCTACTCCAGCATCTCCATAAGCTATAAATCTTTCATCCGGAGAGAGGGCAATTCTTCCTAAAGCAATGCCTATTTCTGGGTATAAGAGATAATACATCGTATCATTCCAGACTTCTCTTCCAGACCAGTCAAATATATGCAATGCCGCATCGCATACAATGAGATAGTTCTGTGAGATTGCAAAATCTTCTACATGCAAGAAAGTTTTGCCCCAAAGAAAGTTGCCATTCTTGTCATAAACTCCTAAAAACTGCCCTTCACGGGAGTAGAAAACCACAACAAGCTTTCCATCATCTGTAAGCCTCATACTATCGACTATCCCTTTCCAAGGTTCAACAATTTTTATAAGCTCGCCATCTCTGGAAAAGAAATAAATTTTACCCTTCTCAGAGACTGCAACAACTTTTCCATTTGTTGCGACTTTTTCACCAAAATTCAAACTCCAGAGCTCATTTCCATTTATGTCAAAGACTTTCACTATACTACTATTTTTTATATAGCCTCTCACTACAATTAAATCATTGGCAGTACTCACTGATGTCGCGTTAAATTCTCTTCTCCAGAGCTCAGAACCGTTTGGAGAATAAACTACAAGGTAAAAGGGAGAAAATGTGAAGGTGGATTCATTGAACCATTTTAGATCTGCAGTCCCCAGTGCAATAATTCTCTGGGAGGCATCGAAAGAAGCAACAAAGCGCAGAAGAGTGACATTTCTTAGCACATTGCCTTTTTCATCGATGATAATGAGGTGAGCATTTTTAGCATCCTTTTCGATATCATTATGTGAGGTCGCAATTACTATTCGACTATCTATAAATTTAATACCTGCAATATTTTCCTCGAAATTTCCAAAATCTAACCCCCACAACGTGTTCAACACAGGATCTTTTTCTGAGATTAGTTCAGCATAATTAGCAGTATAAAGAGCTAACAAAAGCAGCACAAAATTGGCAATCCACCTTTTTTTCACAGATCCCACCACTATCTTTGGCTCGTTGACATATTTAAGCTTTTTCTTCTATTAGTTTCATTATTTTACTATGCAGCTGCTTAATCAACTCTCTCCTATCTTCCATCAGCACAACATCACTAGCTCCAATCACTTCAAGGTTAAAGGCAAAAGGTGATGGCAGTTCATTATGCTCTACTACCACTTTTATCTTACCTTCCCTTACCCAGCTCAAGAAAATTTCCGCATTCTCTATATCCATTTTATCCTCCATTATCTCACGATAAACCTCTTTGAGAAGTGGGAACTCTGGATAATTTTTCTTTAAAAGTCTCAATAAAGTCTGTGCATTGAGTTGTTGTCTACTTAGGCTCTTCTTCCGTCCCATGTAACGCCTTAATATTAGTAATCCTCTGTTGGCTACGTGTCTAAAACGCCTCTTCAAAAGCTCTGTATTATCCAAGGCCCTTTTCAGAGTTTCCCTCAAATCTTCTACTTGGAAAAGTTCTTTGACTTCATTTTCACTTAGAACTTTTTCTTTCGGCAAGATGAGCATAAATCCATTATCACTTATAGCTATCCCCACATTGCATCTCTTTTTCTTACTAATCAAATAAGCAAAGGCCCTGCTTAAGGCTTCATTGGCCCTCCTACCTATCAAGGTATGGAAGAAGTATTTTGCCCTTCTTTCGTCAAAGACCTCTTCAACAAGAATTATCTCATCCTCAGGAACGGTTGAATACCTTGCTTGTTCTCTAAAATATCCCATAATGGCCTTTGCCGCTTTCTCGTCTATCTGGTATTTCTTCATCAGAAAACTCTTGGCTCTTTTGTTATCTAGGAGATCTTTAACCTCCCTCCTAAATCTTTGAACATCTAATGCAAGGTCAAAACTCAAGGGGAGCATTTCGGAAAACCAAGCTGGAATTGTAGGCTTTGCCCCCTCTTTGGGTTGAACATAAATTCTATTGGCCCTAGATTTCCTAAACTCATACGTCCTTCCAGATAAAACAAAAATATCTCCTGGCATTAGTCTTTCAGCAAATTCTTCTTCAACAGTGCCTATAAAATGTTTATCAAGAGTAAAGACCTCGATCTTAGCCTCATCAGGAATTGTACCTGTATTCATGTAATAAATAGCCCTCGTCATTTTGCCTCGTCTACCGAATTTACCCTCTTCTTCATCTAACCATACTTTCGCATAGACCCTTTTCTCTTCTAACCCTGCGTATTCTCCTGCCAAGTAGCGCAAAACAGACATAAAATCTTCAAAACTCAAGTTACGATAGGGATAGGACCTTCTCACGAGATTATACGCTTCCTCTATATCCCAGACCCTTTCCAGGGCCATTCCAAGAACATGTTGCACAAGAACATCCAGCGGGTTCTGAGGAATTTTAATTCTATCAAGCCGTCTATTCCTTGCGTTGTGGGCTAAGACTGTACATTCTACCAGATCATCCCTATCCAAAACAAGAATTACTCCCTTACTGATCTCATGCAATCTATGACCTGCTCTTCCAATTCTTTGCAAAGCTCTATTCACACTTTTTGGTGATCCTATTAAAATAACTAAGTCAATACTTCCAATGTCAATCCCAAGTTCTAGGGAGGTACTAGAGACTACCGCTTTGAGTTCTCCCCTCTTTAGTTTCTCCTCTACCTCAAGCCTAACATCTCTAGAAAGACTTGAATGATGGGTTTCAATTAATTCAGCATATTTTGGATATTTTTTCTTGAGGTGGTAAGCAACTCTTTCGGCACCACTTCTAGTATTCGTGAATATTAGAGTTGTTCTGTGCTGTTCTATGAGTTCGTCCAAACGTTTGTATAGAGCTTCACTAAGCTCACTCGCAGGAGAATATATGAGATCCTCAACAACACTCTCTACGACAATTTCAGTTTGCTTTGCAAAACTCACATCCACAATTAGTCCTGAACGAGGTGTACCATCCTCATTAAAGCCAAAAACGAACTTGGCAACTTCTTCAAGAGGGTGAATCGTTGCACTAAGACCAATCCTCACAAAATCACCGGCCAAATTTTGAAGTCTCTCAAGACTGAGGGCTAAGTGAGTACCTCTCTTATTTTCAGCCAGAGCATGAACTTCGTCTACAATTACGTATTTAACTGTTTTTAACCTTTGACTGAATTTAGGAGCATTTAGAGCTATTGCTAAGCTTTCTGGAGTTGTGATCAAAATATGAGGTGGTTTTTTCACCATCTTTTGCTTTTCATAGCTCGAGGTATCACTTGTCCTTACTGCAACTCTTATCTCCGGCAACTCATAACCTAAAGTCTTTGCAACCTCCCGTATTTCCCTAAGAGGTTCCTCCAAGTTCCTCCGTATATCATTATTTAAAGCTCTGAGTGGGGAAACATAAAGGACGTAAATTTTATCCTCGAGTTCCTCCTTTTTTCCTAGGAGAACAAGCTCATTTATAGCTGCTAAGAAAGCGGATAGGGTTTTCCCACTACCTGTTGGTGAAGAAATCAAAACATTTTCTCCTTTATGAATCTCTACCACGGCATAACGCTGAGGGGGTGTGAACGTCCCAAATTTCTCTCTAAACCACTTTCTAATCGGCTCATCAAGTATGGCATATATTTCATCATCCGAGTATTCTCTATCGGCAAAACTTATCATGCCTCTTCACTCATCCTATATAACGAGGCCTTAAAAATTTTCATCCGATTTTCGAACAAAAGCATTTAAATATTCATAACGAAATTGAAAAAATGAGAACCATGGAGAAGATTTCAAAAGTAATTGAAGAATTTAACAGATTACATGGAAACGAGGCACATGCAAAGCTAAAAGAGATTAAAGGTGAAGAAGTTATAATCGAGTTTGAAGGCTCATTCTGCAAGACTTGTGGGCTTTTTGACTACTTTGAGGATATAAAATGGGAAGCGATGGAATTTGGGATAATTGTAGAACCAATTGAAATTTTAGAACTTGAAGAAAAATTTGAAACAGGAAAATATTCCGTAAAATACAAAGTTCAAACAAGAGACACCAAAGAATAAACAAAAACCATGAGAAATATCAGGCCAGACAAATACACTACCCCATGAGGGATGTGCAAATGGAAATTCACTTCTTTTTTCTTCACTTTAAGGTACATGAGGGTTGGAAGTATCCCAGCATAAATTACTCCTCCAAAGGTTCCTGCAAGCCATAGAGCATTTACAAAGCTTTTAAGACCAGCAAAATATATTGCCAAAGGCGGTGCGACTGCTAAGAGCCATGAACTTATCTTACTGCACCCAAGCATTTCCCTAATGTTATCCATCTGAGAAAGTGCTATTCCTATATAACTTGTACATATGGCTGCTAAGGGCAATAATAGGCCAAGCCACCTACCTAAAGAACCATAAAGACCTTCAAGTACTTTTGTTGCTAGCTCAGGAGTCTCAGGCCCAAATGCACCAATAAAAGCCAAGATGAAAAGAGCATAGAGTATCATTGGAGTGAGATACCCTACAAAAACTGCTTTTGTTGTAATTCTGACATCTTTAAGCCCCTTCAGAAGCTCAGGGATTACCATATGGCTAACGTAGGCAAATAGTGCTACTCCTACTCCACGTAGAGCAGCGGAGGAGTTTGCATACTTTATATTTTCTGGAGAAATGTTCCCAAAGACAAGCACTATTGAAATGACAATGGCAGAAAGAAGAACTCCATTGAGAATTAATTCGGCCTCTCCAGAAGTCTTAAGGCCCATAAATACAATTAAACTCATTACTATCCAGAATATCACCGCAACAATTTCTGCCCTAATTCCAAGTAACGAAGAGAGTATATCCGCACTCCCTGCTATGTATGCTATAAGAGCCCCATAAGCTAAGATTGAGATGCTCATGAACATTAGAATCCCACCAAATTTTCCGAGATGCTCTTCGGTAAGCTTTGAAAGACTTTTTCCTTCACTCTTAGAGGCAACTTCCAAAACAAATAATGCAGTTAGAAGTGTTAAAAGGCCCGTAAGAATTATCACAATAACTCCCAATATCGGTCCAGCCTCTCTTAGAGCATATGGCAAACCCAAAACACCAGCTCCAATTTGAGTCCCTATTAGTATTGCGCTTGCTTCAGCAAGTGTCAGCCTCTTCATGCTCCCACCACTGGTGAAAAAAGTTTCACAAATATAAAAGTCTTGCTATATGTAAAAAAGAGTCCTCTAAAAGACAAGTAAATGCACCAAAGGACACTTAAATACATTTAACAATAAAAGCAGAATAAAGGTGATTTAAGCATATATCATCGAAATTCTCTTAGTTCTAAAGACTTTCAAAAGGTTAAGGGAGGAAGATACATGTAGGGTCCTCCAGAAGAATTTTATACTTAAACTAACTAAATCTCTATGGTGGAAAAATGAGAATGGTGCTGATAGATGGGGAGCACTATCCCGATGTAACTGCATGGGCCATTAAAAAGCTTGGAAATGTTTCCTGTGCAGTGTTCTTAGGGGGTACTGAGAAGATAGGAGATATTAAATCCCTAGAAAAAGAGATAGGGGTTAAACTTTATCATGAGGATAATTACCTATCAGCAATTAAGAAAGCGATTAGAGAGAATATAATCGAAGAAGTCATAGACCTGAGCGATGAACCTGTTGTAAATTATGAAGACAGATTTAGGATAGCTGCCCTTTTATTGAAACTTGGCATTAAATATAAGGGTGCAGACTTTGAGTTCTTCCCCAAGAAATTAAAGAGGATGAACAAACCTACGCTCACAATCCTTGGAACTGGAAAAAGAGTAGGAAAAACCGCTGTAAGCGGATTTGTTGCAAGAACCCTTAAGGAGATTGCAAAACCTATAATCGTAACAATGGGACGAGGAGGGCCAGAAGAACCAGAGATAATAGAAGGAGACAAGCTTGAGATAACTCCTGAGTTTCTCATTAAAATAACTGAATCAGGAAGACACGCAGCATCAGACCACTTTGAAGATGCTTTAACAGCAAGAGTGTTAACAATAGGATGCAGAAGATGTGGTGGAGGAATGGCAGGTTTTAGCTTCTTTGACATAGTTGACAAAGGTATAAAGCTAGCCGAAGAACTCGAAGGGGACATAGTCATACTTGAAGGTAGTGGAGCAACTTTTCCAGCAGTGAAAGCCGATAAATACATCACTGTTGTCGGAGCACCACAAAAACTTGAGTTCATTAAGAGCTATTTTGGCCCATTTAGAGTGGCACTGGCAGATTTGATTATAGTGACTCTTGCAGACATGATAAATGAAGAAAAACTTAGAGTCCTCAAGAAACTCCTAAGTGAAATAAACCCAGAAGCCGATATCCATTTAACCGCATTCAAACCAAGGCCGTTGGGAGAAGTAGCAGGAAAAAAGGCAATTCTCATTATGACAGCACCTTCAGAAGGTCTAGAAAAAGCAGCTAAACACTTGGAAGAATCCTATAATGTAGAGATCATTGGTAAAAGCCATAATTTAGCCAACAGACCAAAGTTAAAGGAAGATTTGAAACGTTTTAGTAATTATGATACAGTTCTTGTAGAACTAAAAGCTGCTGCCGTGGACGTTGTCACAAGAGAAGCCCTCAAACAGGGGAAAGAGGTTATATATCTCGATAACGAACCAATTAATATAGATGGAAAAGATTTGAGGGACTCTGTGTTGAAGATAGGGCGAGACCTCAAGGGGGTTCAAAGATGATAATCGTAATCGATCCTGAAAAAAAGACAAAAATCCCTTTTTCCAGAGGAATCCTCACTAGATCTATAACTTCCACCGGTGTTGATGTTGGTATAGCTTATTCTATAGCTGCTGAGATAGTAAAGGATCTGGAGAGAAGAAAGGTAAAACTGATAACAAAAGATGAAATCAGAGAGATAGCGTATAAAAAGCTTCTAGAGCACGGTCTAAAGGATGCCGCAAGAAAATACCTCTTTTGGCACGAACTTAGAAAGCTAAAGTACCCAATGATAATACTTCTTGGCGGAGCAACGGGAGTTGGAAAATCCACACTTGCAACCGAGCTAGCATTTAGACTAGGAATAAGAACCGTGATAGGCACGGATACCGTTAGAGAAGTTATGAGAAAAATGATTAGCAGAGACCTCCTTCCTGCAATCCATACTTCCTCATTTTTAGCTTGGAGAGAACTTAGAAATGTACCAAGAGATGTAAATCCCCTTATTTATGGATTTGAAAGCCAGGTAAGATACATAAGCGTTGGAATTAACGCAGTCATAGAACGTTCATATAACGAAGGATTCAACACGATAATAGAGGGAATTCACCTCGTCCCGGGGTATCTAACACTTAACGAAAGAAGTTTTATGTACATGATAACTGTAAGAAGTCTTGAAGCTCTTGAAGCAAGATTTTACGAAAGAGCACGTTACAGCCTTCGACCTGCCGAATACTATGTGAAAAATATCGAAGATATTATCCACATTCAAGACTACTTAGTCAAAAAAGCGAAAGAACATGGAGTCCCCATAATAGAGAATATTGAGCTCGAAGAATCCATAAACACTATAATGACCCATCTAATGAAAGAGATACCCAAACGACTTAAGGAAAGAGGGATTAAATTAGAAATCTAACAACAAAAATCCTTTTATCTTTAAACAAATATTATTTTCATAGATCCCATTATGGTGATTCAGATGGATGAAAATGCCCCAATAAAGGTTTACATGACTAAAAAGTTGATAGGGGTAAGGCCAGATAATACCATCCAAGAGGCCTGTAAGATAATGGTAGAATTTGATATTGGCTCTCTAGTTGTCATAGACCAACATGAAAAGGTTATAGGATTTTTTACAAAGAGTGACATTATAAGAAGAGTTATCGTTCCAGGTTTGGCTTATACGACCCCCGTAACGGAGATCATGACAAAGGATTTAATTACGGTAGATGCAAACACTCCACTAAAAGAAGTATTGAAAATAATGGCAGCAAAGAGAATAAAACACATGCTCATTAAAGAAGAAGGGAAAGTTGTTGGTATTTTTACCCTCAGCGATCTTCTTGAAGCCAGTAGAAGAAAACTCGAAACAGCGATCTCGGTAGAGTGATAAACATGATCAAGATAGCCCACATAAGCGACACTCACATAACAAGCGGGGAAGCTTACAAAGGATACGCCTATGATTTAATAGTTAATGAAGTAAATGCACTAGATTACGACCTGGTTGTTCACACGGGCGATGTTACGAACGAGGGATTAAGAGAAGAATACGAACGAGCGAGTTATGAGTTAAAAAAGATACAAAAACGCCTTATAGTGCTACCTGGCAATCATGATGCTAGAAATGTTGGATATGAGCTCTTCCAAAAGTATATTGGTGCATTGAATGGTGTATATGAGTGGAAAGATTTAGTCATAATATGGGTAGATTCAACAATTCCGGATTTGAATAATGGGAGAGTAGGAGGATACAAATTCCAATGGCTTAAGGAAAAGCTCGAGGAATACTCACACAAGAAGTTTAAAATAGTCGCTTCCCATCATCATCTTATCCCACTTCCCGATACTGGGAGAGAACGAAACGTTCTTTTTAATGCGGGTGATGTCTTAGATCTGCTCCTTAAACACGAGATTAACCTCTACATTTGTGGACACAAACATGTCCCTAACATCTATAGGGTAGAGGGTCTTGTAGTGGCAAACTCCGGATGTACCTCCTGTAGAAAAACTAGAAAAGGGGATGTAAACAGTTATAATATAATTAAAATAAGAGAAGATGGCAAAATTTCTGTAGCGATAAAAAGAGTGACTGGAGATATTCATAAGAGAGAGTTTAAGATAAAGAAACAACGAATTTTCATACCAAAGAGAAAAAGATTATTTAGGATTATTCAAATGAGTGAAAGCAATGTCTCAGATAGAGTCTACTTTAGAGAGAGAGTCTTCAAAAATGCTATACGGGCCATTAATGAGAGATATAAGCCAGATCTGGTAATCCACTGTGGAGATATGGTGGATGTTGGTATCGAAAGATATTATTCAAAAGCTCACGAACTCTGGGAGAAGATAAAGCCCGAGAAACTTCTAGTCCCCGGACATAATGACATAACCCATTTAGGTTACGAGTTATTTAGGGAGTACTTTGAAGAACCAAAAATCCTGGAAAAGGACAATTTTGTCTTTATTCCTATTATATCAGCCCAATACGAGACGCCTATAGGGGTCGTTGGAAGAATAGGGCAAAAAATCCTTAGAGAACACCTGAGAGAATACGAAGAAAAGTTCAGAGTTGTTATCATGCACCACAACATAACACCGATACCAAAAAGCAGAGAAATAGGGTTTTTAGAAGATGGCGGAAATGTCCTGAAGATCCTTACTGAGGAAAATACAAACTTGGTCCTTACAGGCCACGGAGGAAATAGTCTAGGAATAAAAGTCGAAGAAACACCAATAATAAACGCCGGTTCAATAAGCTGGGAGTTACATAGAAACCCCTTTGGTAACTCTTTCAATATAATAGACATCTACGAGGACATGGTAGCGGCCTTTGAGATCCAAGCTACCTGGGGATCCAGAAAACTCTTAGGTCTATGGAAAATAAAAACAAAAGTACCATGGGATTAACCGAAGAAGGCACCCATCATATCCATCTGCTCTTCACTGAACCCCTTGACCTTAAATTCTGGCATCTTATCAATGAGCTCTTCATATTTTTCTTCATCAATTTTCTCTGCTTTTCCATCTTTTACATAGAATACTCGCATATTGGTCTCTGACTTGTAAACAACTAGGAACTCACTTGTTTCGATGTTCTCAAAACTTACAAATATTGCATTTCCACCAGTATAGGGCTTCTTGCACTTGAACGGAAAGCTTGCTGAATTGAGCATGGCATCCCCAAGAGCAAAATTTGCCTTTTTGCCATTTATCTCAGTCCAAAAAGGCGTGCCCTCAAAGTCTCCCTCCACAACTACGAGGGTTTTTTGTCCATCGAATTCTATAACCGGAGCACCTTTTTTCTCAAGTATATCAAAAAGCCCTTCAATCGTCTCAGCATTTTTCAAACTTGCAACAAATCCTTCAACTTTCATCTCAAAGCCTCCATTTTTCTTTACAAGCGAAATAAACAAAAGGCTTTATAATTATTCCTCTTCTTCTATAAACTCGCCTTCCTCACCCTTTTCATTGGAAAGTTCTCTCAAACGGTCAATACCAGAACCAACTGCTATGAGTATATCTCCTTCTTCAATAACTTCATCCTTGGAAGGGTTGTAAATATAGCGGCTACCTCTTTTTATGGCAATCAACTTGACTCCGACCTTTGTAGGAAGTTTAAGCTGTTTTAAGGCTTTTCCAATCAATATTGATCCTCTGTTAACCTTTACCCTGCCTATCTCTTCGTCAACATCATGCATTATTTTTCTTATTACTGGATGTGGTTCAACATCCCTAAGTACTAGGTCTGATATTTCATAAGCAGAGTCTGATATCTGTTCATTTATATTTGCCATTTCTATTATACTCAAAAGTTTTTCAGGGTCTTCTTCATACTTGGCAGCCTTTAAAGCCAACTTCTTAACCTTCAATGTAAGCTCATCCATTCTCTCCTCAAGAATATAAACCTCATCAGCAATGTCCTCGCTATTATACATAACTGATGAAAATGCAAGATCGACCATAAGAGAGGAAAGATTTTTCATCTCTATAAGACAGTCTCTAATCTCTTCAAGTTCTTTCATCACCAATCACCCTAATAATTCCTCTCGCAATCTCCTTAAGATGTTCTACCGATGTGTGAGTTCCCCTTCCAATAAGCACGTCATTTGGTTTTATCTTAAACTCTTTATCAGGAGCAAATATCCACCTCTTCCCTCTTTTAACAGCTATTACCCAAACTCCAGTGTTAGTTGCAAGATCAAGTTCTCCTAGAGTTTTTCCTACAAGAATCGAGTCAGGAGAAACTACTATCTTAGTTATAACCTCCTCACTCTCCATAATCGCTTCTGTAATAACGGGATGAAGAGCAACGCCTTCCAAGACCATTTTGGCTAAATCCCCAGCGGCATTGGAAATATCTTCTATTGAATTAGCCATTTGTAAAACAGAGGTTATCTGTTCTGCTTCCTTTGGATTTCTTGCAGCTAAAACTGCATGAGTCATCAAGTGATAATTTAGGAGATCCATTCTTTCCTCGAGGTCCAGCACTTCTTCGGCTATCTCTTTATCTCCAAAGAGAATTGCTGTATAAGCAAGGTCAACCATGAGTTCAACAATGTTTTTCATCTCTATGAAGATTTCTTTAACACTTTTGGGTTGATATTCAAATTCCTCGAATTCTTCCATCTACCAATCCCACCTGTTCTTATCTCATATTCCATTTTCTTTTAAGGTTTTCCTCCCTCTAGACAATTAAATGAGCAACTCCTACAGTAAAAAGGGTTGAAAAGATATCCGCCAGAGTAGTGATAGTAGGAACAGTGGCATTATCGGGATCCAAGCCCAATTTATCAAAACTTATTGCAAGGAAGTATCCTATAAACATATTAATCAAAACTAACAACGGATAGAAAGCTATAAATGGAAATACGAGTCCTACATCCTTTCCTAAACTGAGCCTTACTACCAAAATTCCTACAAGATTCATTAGAAAGGCTATGAAAAAGCTTGTAATGAAATACACAAAGATATCTAATAATGAATCTTTGTTAAAAAGCCCTTCTATCTCGCCAAGATGAAGTTTTGTAGACGTTTTTGCCCCAATAATCGATCCATAGTTTCCTGCAGTCCCAAGTATTGCCGGATACATAACGCTAAATATAACTGATGCATATATAACTTCACTATAAGCTTCAAGTAAACCACCAGAAACACTTGACAGTAATGCCAAGCCTCCTATTACCCCCAGAATTTCTCTAACCATCCTCTTTTCTTCCTTCTTAAGTTTAAGGACAAATAACATGAAAATCAGAAATACAATTCCCACTATCACTAAACTATCGAAAATTAATGGAAATTCTTCATAAAGTAAGATAAACAGTACTAAAAATGGCATTGTAACAAGATCTCCTGCTGAGGTTACCAGAGGAGCTGCAACTGTATCAGGGTCAATGCCTTTTTTAAATGGTATGACCGTGGCAGCTGCTGTAGCATATCCCATTATCAGGCTCACGAAGATAGTAGAAGTTACCACTATTAAAAGCACCACAATCCCAGATGTAGTTTCTTGGACTTTGAGAACGCCTACAAACCACAGAATAAGTACTGGAAGGAGGGATAGTAATATACTTAAGAAAATATTTTTTACAACATTCCTATCCTTCAAATGAGGTTCCATTTCACCAAGGTGCAACATTGTAGTAAATCGAGAGGCCATTGCACCAAAAATGTTTCCTCTTAATCCCATAAGACCAGGGAGAATCACAAAAATTATTGGATAACTCAACATGATTTTTTCAAAGAACCTACCCAGAAAAGCCCCTGCAAAGAAGTCCATAAATAAACATGTTACCAAAGCTGGAATAGCCCCCATCCAAGCATCTCTGAACCTCTCTGAGAGATTTCTCCCAAGGACTACTTGGAGGTTTCTCATACTCGTCACCTCTCATCTTTGCTCCCTCCCTGCTATTCACGTCTACTCTGCCAAGTAAATCTCCAAAAAATCCTATAAAAAGGTTTTGGTAACTCTAACTCATGAAAAGGCCCATGAAAAGAAAGGAATAAAAGACAAAAGGCTTATTCAAACTGGAACGGTGATATATAATCACCATATTTTTCTTTCGCCTCAAGTAGTCTCTGTCTTTCCTCCTCAAGGATTTTAAAGAGGTCTTCTGGTATATTACCTATCTCTTTGTAAATCTTTTCAATTCTCTCGATTTTTGCTAAAAACTCTGGCACTCTTATAGTAAACTGACGTTCATAATCTTCTCTCCGATATTCCTTGTTAAGAACTTCTTTAAAGAGCTTCTTCAAGTCTTCATACTTAGGAATGTATCCAACGGGAGTCTTTATTGCATCTACATCCCCATGAACTCTAAGCTCCATCCACTTAAGCCATACTGCCTTGTCAAGTTTGTGATTAAGCCAGTTGCCATTTTCATCCCTTAAGAAATAATTCACAGCAAATATCTTGGGTTTAATCCTCAATTTTTTCTCGAACTCAAGGTAGTTCTTTAGGTAGTCTCCGATATGAACACTCAAGAAGTCAAGGATTGCCATTGGATTAAATGCCCTAACCCCTTCCTTACCAAGTGTTGCTGCTGTTGTTTCACTTTCCAAAGCAGCACCCATTGTTATGACACCATGAGCCCAGTCAAAGGACTCCCTTACAGGAGGCCATGTATCTGCATCCCTTCCTCCAAAGATCATGCCACCAACTCTAACACCACACGGAGCTTCCAAAGCCTCTAAATCAGCGTTTGGAAAAGCTTCCAAGCTTACAGTAAAGCGAGCGTTCTTGTGACTTGGTGGGATCTCATTACCCTCTGGGTCTTTCTTTCCTCTCCACCATTTACCACTATGATTTTCTCCTTCATCGGGTATTGGTATACCCATCTCATTCCAGTAAGGTTTTCCATCTTTAACGAGTACATTAGAGAAAATTATCTCGTTCGATGAGTGAAGAACTTCCCAAATTATTGGGTCATCTTCCTGATTAACTCCTTGAATTATTCCAAAAACACCCTTCTCGACGTTTGCACCTCTTGCTTCTCCTTTCATGTCCACTATGAATGCTAAATCATCCCCCACTATGTTCTCCCATGAGATCATAGCAGTTGAAGTTTTACCACACATTGATGGATATGCTCCAGTAAAGTAAGTCCTTCTCCCATTAGGACCATTTACACGCATTAAGAACATGTGTTCACTTAACCAGCCCTCTTCAACAGCCCTCTTTATTGTTAAACGAAAAGCAAGCTTCTTTAAGCCTATAGTATTTCCACCATACTGTGTGTTTGCAGAATAAACAGTCTCACCCTCAAGATCTATGTAAACCCTTCTTTTATCTATGTTCTTACTGGTCTTCCTCTCATCGAGTTCTCCTGCCGAGTGTACAAACTTTAGGAATTTAGCTTCCCTTCCCAAGCGCCTAAACTCTTCATAACCCTTTCTGTAAAGTATAAACTCACTATGGGCAACGTAAGCAGAATCTGTAAGTTGAACCGCCGGAATGGTAAAAACTGAATTTCTAGGCCCAAGAACAAAGAAACACACAAAGAGCTCTTTACCCTTTGCGATATCTTTCATTATCTCATGTATTTCTCTAAGGCCCTCTTCTCTATCCATGGTATTTATAAAAGGTATCTCCACACCCTTAGGGACCAAGATTTTAGTTCTAGCTTTGTCCCTTGCCTGATCATAATAACCATCGTAGTGAACGGTATGACCTTCCATAACAAGGGAATTTTCTTCCCCATATTCAAGGGCCTTTCTCCTTATGTACGCTTCATCTTCTTTTGAATCAGTGCAAACAAAGACTTTTGCAGGATTTAAGAGCTCAATGTATTTTGCCAAAAATTCATGAAGCTCAGGATTGTCAATCACTCTAATTTTTTCAAACTGTTCTGGTTCGAGCCTTTCCTTTAGATAATCCATGGGGTCCATTTACACCACCGTAAAAGTTTTACATTCGAAAATTAAAAAGGTTTCTCAAAAATCGCGGTATAACGTACCAAAAATTATATTAACTGGGACTCCTCAATTCTTATGGTGCAAAAAGTATGCAAGCAGTGATTTTAGCGGGCGGAAAAGGCACAAGACTGCTTCCTTTGACAGTTTACCGCCCCAAACCCATGATCCCATTTTTCAATAAACCTATGATGGAATACGTAGTAAAGGCGCTAACAAATGCTGGAGTGGAAGAGATCTTCGTACTCGTAGGTTACCTCAAAAAACGGATCACAAATTATTTCGGAGATGGTAGCGATTTCGGAGTTGAAATGCATTATTCAAATGGAGAAAATATAAAACTCGGAACTGCAGGTGCCACAAAAAAAGTTGTAAACAAAATAGAGGATACTTTCATCATTGCCTCGAGTGACGTGCTAACCAACATTAACATAAATGCCCTTTATGAGTATCATAAAAGAAAAAAGGCCCTAGCTACCATTGCTTTATCTCGTGTTGAAGATCCCAGCCAATATGGGATTGCTATCGTAGATTCCGAGAACAGAATACTGAGATTCAAAGAAAAACCCAAACCCGAAGAGGCTTTTAGTAATTTGGTAAATGCAGGTATCTACGTTTTTGAACCAGAAGCTTTTGATTTAGTTCCCAAAGGAGAAAACTTCGATTTTTCTCTGAATCTATTTCCAAAGATGCTGGAAGAAAACCTCCCTCTTTACGGGTTTCCCTTTGAGGAATACTGGAACGACGTAGGAAGGCCATCAAGCTACCTCCAAGCAACAGCAGACGTTTTTCTAGGAAGACTTAAGCTCTCCCAAGTAAGAACAGAATCACTTAAAGGAAATCTAGAATATGGTGGGCCGCTCTACAGCGGAATAAGATGTCAAATAAGACGACCAGAGGTAAGAGGATTTGCAGTTTTAGGAGACAATGTTAAAATAGGGAGAAACGTTAAAATAGAACGTTCAGTTATATTCTCAAATGTGACTATAGAAGAGGGAGCAGAGATTTATGAAGCAATCATAGGAGAAAACGTTCATATTGGAAAAGGTGTAATTATTGAAAGTGGGAGTGTCGTTGGCGATAACTCTGTGATTGAAGAATTCACAAAGATTGGAGCCAATGTAAAAATTTGGGCCGAATCAAGAATTGGAAAAGAAAGTATAGTACTCCCTGATTGAGGTGGTTGTGATGGAAATTTATAGGTCTGAGGAATTCAACCCAGAAGAACTTGCCCTGCTCGGAAGGGCCATTGGAACAGTCGCCCAAGGGACTATAATAGTGGGAAGAGACGGAAGAGCAATTTCAAGATATGGAAAAAGGGCCTTAGTGGTCGGAATAGTAAGTACAGGTTCAGCTACAATGGATGTAAGGCTAATTCCCCTCATAGTTCTCAAAGACTTTGCTCATAAACGTGGCCTACCCCTTGTATATATTTATTACTACAATGGAGTGAGAGTTGAGATTAGTGGATTCGACCCCGACGAGATAAATGCTTTATTGAAGACAAAGAAGTTTATAGAGGCGCACCCCAATGATATCGGAGCTACCGTTTATTACCCAAATGCCTTGGACGATTTTCTCCAAGACATCTTCAAGCACTACAACTTCACTGTAGAAGGAAAAGCCTTAATCGATTGTATGAATACTCCTGCAGTACTTTTATTTCCCCAGCTAAGTGAACACTTAAGATTTGAAACAGAACTCCTTAATGATATGATGACCAGCTACTTACCACCTAAACCAAAAGAAGTTTATTTACAAAAACTTAAAAAAGGAGATTACGCTTTTGGACTTCGTTTCCGTCCCGATGGATATGTAGAGTTTCATAAGGATGGGGAAGAAAAAGAATTCGGAAGTATGTGGAGACTACTAGATCACATGAAGAAAGTCCTTTAATATGGAAATCAGTCGGAGGTGCACTCATGGGGATATTTATAGTCCTAGAAGGCATAGATGGCGCTGGAAAATCAACACAAGCCAAAATGCTTGCAAAATGGTTTGAAGAGAGAGGATATGATGTTGTACTTACAAAAGAGCCAACTGACACAGCCTTTGGTAAGTTAATCCGACGTTTGGTATTAACAGGAGGGAAAGAGGGTATAATTGATGGTGCTAGAATAAGTAAAGAAGCTGAGGCTCTGCTTTTTGCTGCTGATAGAGCAGAGCATGTTAAAAAACTCATAGAACCTGCATTAAATGCCGGGAAAGTTGTTATTTCGGATAGATATTTCTACTCATCCCTTGCTTATCAATGGGCAAGAGGTCTGGACCTAAATTGGCTTATCAACTTGAATGGGTTTGCTCCACGTGCTGACCTCGTTATACTACTAGACTTACCCGTTAAGGAGAGCATAAAGAGAATAAATGGAAGAAGCATAAGGTCTGAATTCGATAAAATCGTAGAACTACAAAAGAAAGTCAGAGAGAACTATTTGAAACTTGCAGAGAAGTTTAATGAGATAAGGATAATCAATGCCCTTGCTCCTGTAGAGGACATCCACAATGACATCACCGCCCTTGTAGAGCACGAACTCTTTGAAAACTCAAAAGGATAAACCCAAAATCCCAAACCTTTTAACTCCCTTTTCTTTAAAATAATTGGCCGATGACGAACGTTAGCCACTCTGATGAGATGAAGAAAAGAGGGTTAGCTGAGGCCTTTCTAGATTGTGTTACTCCAACATCCCGATTCTTGTGAATTACAAGATTTCAGAAAGAAGAAGGTAATCTGCATTCATGTCTCTTTATGCTCATCAAAGATGTATTTGTGCTTTCTTGTGCCCAAACTTGCTTAACTGCACTTTCTCGGAAAGCTTATATAGACTTTTACCGATAGGAAAGTCGGTGATTGTAAAAATGCTTGATTATTTCTTCACTCCAAAAAGCATAGCAGTGCTTGGAGCATCAAATGACCCACTCAAGCTCGGTTATGAGATCTTCAAGAACCTTAAGGACTATGGAGGGAAAGTATATCCCATCAATATAAAAGAAGAAACTGTTCAGGGAGTCAAAGCTTACAAGAATGTCAAAGACATTCCAGAAGACGTTGATTTAGCAGTTATAGTTGTTCCAAGGAGATTCGTCAAGCAAGCACTCATTGATTGCGGCGAGAAAGGTGTTAAAGGAGCCATCATAATTACGGCCGGTTTTGGAGAAATGGGTGAAGAGGGTAAAAGAGAAGAAAGAGAACTTGTAGAGATAGCACACAAATATGGAATGAGAATAATTGGGCCCAACTGTGTCGGTGTAATGGACACTCACAGCAACATGAACGCCACATTTATCATGAAGGCAAAAAAAGGAAGTGTGGCCTTTGTTTCCCAGAGTGGTGCTTTAGGAGCTGGAATAGTCTACAAGACTATTAAAGAAGATATTGGGTTCTCAAAGTTTATAAGCGTTGGAAATATGGCTGACGTTGATTTCGCAGATTTGATGGAATATTTAGCCGAAGATAATAATAGTAAGGCAATAGCCCTTTATATCGAAGGAATAAAGAATGGAAAACGGTTTATGGAGATAGCAAAGAAGGTAAGTAAAAAGAAACCAATAATAGCCTTAAAAGCTGGAAAAAGTGAAAGTGGAGCAAGAGCAGCGTCTTCCCACACTGGTTCACTTGCAGGAAGTTATGCTATCTACGAGGCTGCCTTTACCCAGAGCGGAGTTCTCGTAGCTGAAACCATAGATGACCTACTTAGTATGGCAAGGGCCTTTACTCAGCCTCTACCAAAGGGTAAGAAAGTAGCAATAATGACCAACGCTGGTGGTCCTGGAGTCCTAACTGCTGATCAGCTCGATAAACGTGGACTTAAGCTGGCCAATTTGAAAGAAGAAACAATGGAAAAGCTTAGGGAATTTTTACCCCCAATGGCAGCTGTTAAAAATCCCGTTGACATGATAGCAAGTGCAAGAGGAGAAGATTATTATAAAACAGCCAAACTTCTTTTAGAAGATGAGAATGTCGATATGCTCGTGGCAATTTGTGTTGTTCCAACTTTTGCTGGAATGACCCCCACAGAACATGCAGAAGGCATAGTAAGAGCTGTAAAAGAAGTCAACAATGGAAAACCTGTTTTAGCACTCTTTATGGCTGGATACGTTAGTGAGAAAGCCAAAGAACTCCTAGAAAAGGAGGGTATTCCAGCATATGAAAGACCAGAAGATGTTGGTTCCGCAGCATATGCTTTAGCTGCCTTTGCAGAGAGAAATTTGGAGGTGTAATTAATGGCTAAGGTTAGTGATATAGTCTTATGGGATAAACCTGGAGAAAGAGTTCTCCTTTTAGGAAACCAAGCAATAGCCAGGGGTGCCTTGGAAGCTAACATAGCAGTCTATGCTGCTTATCCTGGAACTCCAAGTTCCGAACTTACAGACACCATGGCAATTGTAAGCAAAAAGGCAGGCGTTTACATGGAATATTCCACAAACGAAAAAGTGGCCTTCGAAACGGCCCTAGCTGCAGCATGGAGCGGCCTTAGAGCCATGACAGCAATGAAGCACGTTGGATTAAACGTAGCTGCCGATACTTTCATGAGTGCCGTTGGAATGGGTGTTGAAGGTGGATTCGTTATAATGGTTGCTGATGATCCAAGTATGTGGTCCTCTCAGAACGAGCAAGACACTAGGGTTTATGCCAAATTCGCAAATGTTCCTGTTCTTGAGCCAATAAGTCCCCATGAGGCTAAAGAAATGACAAAGTACGCCTTTGAACTCAGTGAAAAGTTCAAACACTTTGTGATTTTAAGAACAACTACAAGAACCTCCCACGCGAGGGGAGATGTAGTTTTAGGAGAGCTTCCAGAGGAGATAAAACAAGGAAAGAGAAAGTTCGGCAAGTTTAAGAAAGATTCAAGTAGGTTTGTTGATGTCCCTTCAAATGCAAGGAAGTTTCACCCACAAATCCTCGAAAAAATTGAAAAGATCAGAGAAGAATTAAACAACTGCCCATTCAACTGGATAGAGGGTAAAGAAGACGCTAAGATCGGTATAATAGCCCCAGGATTGAGCTATGCGTATGTAAAAGAGGCCTTAGCATGGTTAGGAATCGAAGATGTAAAGATTCTCAAACTAGGAACACCATTCCCCGTCCCTTACGGTCTTCTTGAGAAGTTCTTTGAAGGATTAGAGAGAGTATTAATAGTCGAAGAACTCGAACCAGTTGTAGAAGAACAAGTGAAAACATGGGCCTTTGATAAAAAGCTCAACATAGAAATAAAGGGCAAAGAGCTTGTCCCGAGAATTTATGAAATGACCACTAGAAGAGCTGTAACAGCTATAGCAAAATTCCTTGGCCTTGAAACACCAATAAACTTTGAGGAACTCGATGAAAAATATGAAAAGGTCAAGCCATTGCTCCCACCAAGGCCACCCTCACTCTGTCCAGCGTGTCCACACAGAAACAGCTTCTACGCAATAAAGAAAGCAACAGGAGGAAAAGCAATATATCCAAGTGATATTGGATGTTATACCCTTGGTCTCCTGCCTCCTCTTAAGACTGTTGATACCACAGTTGCAATGGGTGCTTCAATTGGAATAGCTCACGGATTAAGCATAGCACAAAATGGAAGCTTAAGCGAAGAACAACAAGGTCCAGAAAAGCAGGTAGTAGTGGCCACTATTGGAGACTCAACGTTCTATCACACAGGACTACCAGCGTTAGCAAATGCCATATACAACCGCTCTAATGTGCTTATTGTAGTCCTTGACAACCTTGTCACGGCAATGACTGGTGACCAGCCAAACCCAAGTACGGGAGAAACTCCACATGGTATGGGTAAAAGGATACCAATTGAAGATGTCGCAAAGGCTATGGGTGCTGACTTTGTTGCTGTCGTTGACCCATACGACATCAAAGCAACTTATGAGACTGTGAAGAAGGCCATTGAAGTTGAAGGAGTTAGCGTTATAGTTTCAAGACAAGTTTGTGCCTTACATAGGATCGGCCAAATGAGAAGAAGAGGCGAGAAATGGCCAATTTACTACGTAAACGAGGACAAGTGTACTGGTTGTAGGATATGTATCAATGCTTATGGATGTCCAGCAATTTACTGGGACGAAGAGAAGAGACAAGCAAGAGTTGAACCAACAATGTGCTGGGGATGTGGAGGTTGTGCCCAAGTGTGCCCGTTTGGGGCTTTTGAGCCTATGAAGGAGGGAGAACAATGAAGGAGTACAACATTGTCATCACAGGAGTTGGTGGCCAAGGAGTATTAACGGCGGCCAACATTCTTGGATGGGCTGCACTCCATGCAGGCTATAAAGTGAGACTTGGTGAAGTTCACGGAATGAGCCAAAGATTCGGAAGTGTCATAAGCTATGTGCGCTTTGGTGAAGACGTTTATGGTTCCATGGTTCCCGAAGGAAAAGCCGATGTTATGCTATCTTTTGAGCCTGTAGAAGCACTTAGATACGTGAATTATCTTAAAGAAGGCGGAATGATAGTTGTAAACACAAAACCCATAGTCCCCGTGCAAGTTTCAATGGGAATGGCAAGCTATCCAAGCCTTGAAGAGATAAGAAAAGTCTTCGAGAAAGACTTCAAAGCAAAATGGATTGGATTTAACGCGGAAGAGCTTGCAGAACAAGCAGGACATGTTGTCACAACAAATACGGTATTAATAGGAGCCTTAACTCAGATACCTGAGTTCCCACTTGATGCAGAACATGTTAGAGAAGTCATAAAGATCAGCGTCCCCCCTAAAGCCGTAGACATAAACATGAAGGCCTTTGACCTTGGAATAAAAGCTGCAAAAGAGATATTAGAGCTTTAGGTTCTTTCTTTATACTTTGTATTTTTCACCTTTTCTAAAAAAGTGGAAGAATATCCCCAGCAATCTTAGACCTCCAATCTTTTAACCGCCCAATTATAAAGCACTACCGCAATTATGAGGGTGCCGAGTGTTGCCAGACTCAACCACAGGACATCGGGCATTATCTCACTTGCAGGCCTGTGATAAATCTCCAAAAGACGGAAGTCCTTTAAAGCTCTGCCAAGTGGAAAGTAATTTGCTATAGGTCTCGCCCATTTTGGAAGAACACTTTCTGGAACAACTATACCAGCTAAAAATAGTAACGGCATTGATATAAAATTCACCACAGCTGTTGTAGATTTTATGCTCCTAGTCCCCATTGCTATCGCTAAACCAAGGCTCATAGAGAAAAGGGACGCGATGAATATTATGATCCAGCCAAGAGCACTCGGCACTATAGTTTCGCCAAACACAAATTTAGCATAGGCCAGTCCCACAATTATGCTGATCATTATAACTAAAAATGTGGAGAGCATCTTTCCCATCAGAAAGTCCCATGCGGTAGCAGGTGAAGCGGCTATTCTTCTGAGTGTGCCCTTCTCAATTTCTTCCAATGTGCCGGCTCCTACGGTAAGCATTGTAGCAAATAGGAATTGAATCCCTATAAAACTCGTTACATAGAATTGTATCGGCGTCGCTGTTTTGCCTTCTACCTCTTTCTCTTCTATCACAATAGGCTCAGCACTCGCGAGCATGTACTCCCTAATCATCTCTGTGGTGAGATTATACTCTGCGATAAGCCCTTTTGGAAGATAGGACTCCATATATTCGAGTTGCATCTCAAGGTTTCTGCGCTTCATCTCTTTTTCCATCTCTCCAAAAAAGCCTTTAACAACACCGCTTACTATTTGATAGTCTTGGGGATCACTCTTATCAAAGTAGAGGTAAACTCTCGCCTGCCTTCCACTCGTGAGGTTTGTCCCAAACCCTTTGGGAAAAATTACAACGGCATCTATTTTTCCGCTTTTGAGGGCTTCAACAGCACTGTTTTCGTCTTCAAACTCGAGTACGTTGAAGAGGTTTGTCTCCTCAAGTGTTACGTTTCTCATTATCTCAATTATATCATAAGCTGTAAATGGAGCACTTTCGTTTGTGTAAACAACTCCAACATCCACAGTAATCGGTGGGCTTTCACCGCCCCACATTGTTCCAAATAGGGTAATCCACATGAGCGGAAATATGAATATCCAAAAGAGGGCCATCTTTTCTCTGCGGAGCTCTTTTAAATCCTTTAGGATTATGCCCTTAATGACCCTAAACTTCATCCAACGCCCTCCCTGTTAGTTTTAAAAAGACATCTTCCAGAGTCGGCTCCTCCACCTTAATGGCCTTTATCTCACTTCCAGCAGAGATTAAAAGCTCAACAATCTTCGGTAAAGCTTCCTTTGAATTCCTCACATGAATTCGAAGAGTCCCACTTTTCTCAATAAGCCTTGGGAATACCTCTCTAATCCCTTCGACTCCTTTTAGAATACCCTCTACCTGAATAATGCTTTCCTCTCCTATTAGGGCTTTCAGTTCATCCGCTGTACCGACAGCCACGACTCTTCCTTCGTTCATTATCGCTATCCTATCAGCTAGTGCCTCGGCCTCCTCCATATAATGTGTGGCAAGGAGTATTGTTTTGCCCTCGGCCTTAAAGCCTTTTATAAGATCCCAGAGCTGTCTTCTTGACGGAACATCTAGACCTGTTGAAGGCTCATCCAAAATCAGGATTTTGGGCTCATATAAAAGTGAGATAGCTAAGTTTAAGCGCCGCTTAAATCCTCCACTCAACTCCTTAGCTTTCTTTTTGGCTGGTAGATCAAAACGTTCAATGAGTTCTTTGATCCTTTCTTTAGGTGCATCATAGAGATCTGCATAGAAAGCAAGGTTTTCCTCAACGGTCAGCAGATCATAAGAAATACTTTCCTGAGGAACATAACCTATTAAACGCGCTGTTTTCTTACTTAACTTCTCTCCAAATACCCCAATCTCCCCACTGTCAAACTTCAGCCCTTCTGTCAAAATCCTTATGAGTGTTGTTTTACCAGCACCATTGGGCCCAAGAAGGGCAAATATTTCACCTTCCTCAATTTCTAAGTTTATCCCTTTCAACGCTAAAAAATTTCCGTAACTTTTCATTAGATTTTTGATTTTAATAGCCGACATCAATGCACCCAATACTCCAACAACTAATAGATATTTAAAGATTATCTTTTATCTTTTAAGAAATAGAAAGTACTTGTTATTGACGTTTTGACTCATATTCCTTAATATTCTGCAAAAGCCCACAAGGGGATTCTACTGGTGTGAAATAAACGAAAATATTATTACTACCGATCGTTAAATTATATGTTAGGTGCGCTTCCATGAAGATAGTTATTTATGATGGTGCTAATACTATTGGGGGTTCCAAGATCCATGTTGAAGAAGGCGATAACGGCCTCTTTCTTGATTTCGGGATGAATTTTGCAAAGTATTCCCTATACTACGAAGAATTCATAAGTGAACGAACTGCAAGAGGAATTTACGACCTCTGGCATCTCAACCTAATACCAAAACTTAACATTTATCGAAGGGATTTAATTCCCAGAGACCTTATAAATGAAGTTCCCCGATATCCAAAAGTCCCAACCAGTGCAGTCCTCATAAGCCATGCTCATCTGGATCACGTGGGGAATGTTGCTCTTCTTGACGAGAGCATTCCCATAGTTGGCTCCCCAACAACAATCGCAATTCTCAAAGCATTAAATGACACTTCCAGTGGAGGCAGTCACTTTGGAATGGAGATTCCCTATTACAAAGTAAAAAAGAACAAGGATTCGGAGGGATATATCCTCGAAGCAGATAGAAATTCCCATTACCCCTCAAGAAAAGTTATCCTCTCTGAGGATATATCTTCTTTTCATGACTTCCTCTTTTACAGACCCGGGCAAGAGTCATCCAGAGCCAAGAAAATCATTCCAAATGACGTGAAAACTCTTGATGAGGAAGATTTGGGCTTTGAGATTAAAGCTTTCACTGTGGATCACTCAATTTATGGTGCCACAGCATACATAATTGAAGGAGACATCAGTTTAGCCTACACTGGTGATTTTAGACTTCACGGAAAAAATGGCAACAAAACAAGGAAATTCATCAAGGAGGCAAAAAATGCAAGCGTCTTAATTACTGAAGGAACAAGGGTTGGGAGAGAAGAGCATGAGAACGTTTCCGAGCAAGAAGTTTATAAAAACGCCCTGAAAATTGTTGAAGAGGCCAAAGGTTTTGTAATAGCAGACTTTTCGGCGAGGAATTTTGAGAGACTTGAAAGCTTTAAAGAAATTGCAGAGAAAACGGGGAGAGAGTTAATAGTCACAGCGAAAGATGCTTACTTTTTACACGCTCTAATAGTCACAGCGAAAGATGCTTAGAGTTCTTTTTACACGCTCTGAAAATGGTTGACGGTGTTGATCGACTTAAAGGCTTGAGGATCTATGGGAACTTCAAAGCCAGTCAGCAAAAATGGGAAGAGCTTGTAGTCTGGAGCAACTATGCCGAGTATTACGTTTCTCCCTTTGAGATTAGGGAGAATCAAGAAAACTACATCCTCTGCTTCTCGTTCTATGACATGCCCCATCTGCTTGACATAATGCCCGATGGCGGGACTTACATCTACTCTTCAAGTGAGGCCTTTGGAGAGGAGCAGGAGTTCAGCTTTTTAAGACTCTGGAACTGGCTGCAATATTTTGGCTTTGAAGTCCATGGATTCAGAATAGATGGATATGGAAAACCAATCTTTGAGAAAGGTTTGCATGCCTCGGGACATGTTTCAAAAGAAGAATTGAGAAAAGTCATTGATGATATTGATCCAGATTATATTATTCCAGTCCATACTGAGAATCCAATGTGGTTTAAGAATAAGTGGGATGAAAAGACTGTTGTTTTGAGAAATGGAAAAAGCTGGGAGGTTTAAAGGATGGGGAAACCTCCAGAACGGGATGTATCTCGGATTATTGAATACATCCGTGATTGTGTAGAACATCCAGAAAACCATCCAGAGCATTGGGAAGATTGGCTTAGGGCCGGACGAAGAAGGTTTCTCCTTTTGAATATCATCTACTACATCCAGCACGTTCAGGGGAAAGAGGAAGGAGTTACCAAAGAAGACCTTGAGAGATTCATGAGAGAGCTATACTATGTTAACAGAGAGATGTTTTCAAACATAATAAAGCCCTGGAAGTCTTTGGATGATACTCTAAAGGAGCTTTTGGAGCAGAGATTGATTGTTCAGGTTTCAGAAGGAGCGTATCTAGTGAATAAAGAGAGGATACGGGATGAGAAGGATTTGATTTATTGGGGAGGGATAAAAGGAACATTAGATAAGGTTAGTATGGAAATTTCGAAACTTTAATGTTTTTTAATTTTCCAAAATACTTATTAATTTTAGAACTTAGTAACTCTTTGGTGTGGTTTAGTGAGTATTATGTGCATTGAGAAGGGGAGTGAAGATGAGAGAAAACTAGACCTTCCCTTCCGAATAGGGAGTATTGGAAGTAATTATTGGGCTTTTCTACGGACTAATGAAAATCAAGAACATGAAATAATACTCTTCGAATGGAAGAAGTACGAGATAGAAGCCAGTGAGGCTAAAGTCACTATCCCAGACCTAGAAGATATTAAAGAGAGCAAAATTCATGAAAACACTTTTACATTCACGTTCAAAAACTACATTGGAAGGTCAAAGCTCATTATTGAAGACTCTAATAGAAAGAAACAAGAATTTCCAATTATTGTGCTCTCCGAGAAATTTGGAAAGATCACCATTGAAACCCGGGAAGTTATAGATCTCAAGAAAATAACAGACATCAAAGGGAGGAAAGAAGCCATAGGAAAACTAATTGAAAGGTTTAACAAACTAACTCAGAAGCTTACTGACGACATAACAAGAATTTCCTCTTCACTTAACTTCTCAATAAGATCCCCTACAGCATTTACTGTTTACGAAAGTGATCAACCAATGAACGAGCTTTTCGCTTACCATTACCTCCGCTCAAATAAAGAACGCATTATAGAAGCATTTGAGACTGTAATAAGACGAATTAAGAGAAACCTAATTATTAATGAGGAACTACTCGAATTCTATGAAGTAGACGATATAAGTCCCGAAACCCTTGTGTCACTCACCCAACATCCCGAATATATTATACCTACTGGAGAAGATATTCCCGTGGCGAAATATTTAGATGGTTATGTTCCTACCAAAGTTTTTGGCTTTAGAAAGTACGAGAGTTTCGACACTCCCGAAAATCGTTTTGTTAAGCACTTCTTGAAACTCCTTATTGAATGGGCCGAAAAAGTAATCAATACATTTAAAGGAAAAGTGACTGTTGAACCTATTAGTGAAGTCCTTGGTGAGCTTGAGTTCATAATGAGCGATGGAATATGGGATGAAATCGGTGAGATGACACTTTTCCCATACACTTCACAGACTCTTCTCAAAGGAGATGGCTATAAGGAGCTTTTGGAACTATATCGCGAATTTACTTCGTACGTGCCGTTCTTTGATGACCTTCAGAGGGTAATAGACAACAAGGACATTGCTAAGCTCTATGAGTACTGGACCTTCTTTAGGCTCGTGGAGGAGCTTGGGAAAATATTCGGTAAAAAAGAACTCAAGATAACTATTGAACCCACAGGAGAACTATTGGAAAAGGAAGGAAAAGTTTATGCCAAGTTCGACAATGGTTGGCGTCTGTACTACAACAAAAGGCTCACATTAAGAAAATGGAGCTACTCTGTAACGCTGAGGCCAGATTTCTCACTCTTTAACGATGATCCATCAAAGAAAAGTACAAAACTAATCGGAGTTTTTGATGCAAAGTTCAAGCTTGATATTGTAGATACAGAACAAGAGAGAAAAGATTTTGATATTGAGAGTGAAGAAGCAGAAAAAAGCGAAAACCACACAGCTCGGGCAAAGACGGGGGATATTTACAAAATGCACACCTACAGAGACGCTTTGGGATGCAGGTTTGCAGTGGTAGTTTATCCGGGGGAAGGGAGTATATTTTTTGATGTGAAGAATGGTAAAATCACAAAGCCTTCATTGGATGAAATATTGATAGGATATGTTGAAGGAGTTGGATATCTGAGTTTCAAGCCTGAACGAAGGTGATGGGTGATGTCTAGGAGGATTGATGAAATATTATCTGTGCTTGAGGAAATTAAGAACATATACTCTCCAGAAAGAGACTTGAAAGAGATAAGATTAGAAGCTACTAAGAACGTCGCAAGGAGAGAGGGAGTAGAAATAGAAACTGTGGTTGATAAGTATACTAGACAACTTAATTTAGACACTTCTGGGTTTGACAAACTATTAACAGAATGGATAGTCAACAATAACCCCATACCTTTAATGCAAAGGTTACTAAAATATGCTGTTGATGAAGAAGATAGAAAAGGAATTCGTGAATTCTTTGGAAACTCTGAAAAGCAGGTAAAAAGAAGAGATGTAATTGGGATAGTTGCAAATATTGCTTGGGCCCATAATAGATGGAGAGAGTTTGATGGGCTGGATGATAAGATAAGAGAGAAGTATGGATTTGAGTATGTTAAGCAGACAGGATTTGCTCATGAATGGTGGAATTTCTATGAAGACTTTGACTCAGAATACTACTATGGTCATATTGAAAGCAGAGGAAAGCTCAGCAAGTTTAATAGTGGGGGTTTGATCCTTTTTATTTCTCGGAATGTAGATGATAACAACTTTTATTTTGTGGGCTTTTATGGAGATGCGGAATACTCAGAAAGTGGTTTTAGAACCGGTAAGACACTTAGAGATCTTCTACCAGGTGACTTTAAAGAGACCTTAAAAAACTCAATAGAAACTGGGAAAATCTCTGGAAAACATGCAGATTATCTCAGAACAATATTATTTGAAAGTCCTGAAGAAGTAACAAGAAAATTCAGGGCAAGAAAAGCACACTCAGCAGTGTTCCTTGAGGAAGGGTATGTTCAAATTTCTTCTGCGGATTTAGGAATCAAAAAATTTGGTCAAAATAAGGTGATATATATTGGAGAAAACGAAAGTATTAAGCCAGAAAAGATATTTAACCTTCTTTTAAAGGCCAAACATAGACATGAAGACGTTCTACGAACTTTAAAGCATGATGATGTGAAAAGAGAGGAAGTACAGAGTATTATTGGGAAAATAGATTGGGTTTTAAAGACATGTTTCAGGGGAGGTTATTTTATGAATGTTGATGCTCTAAAACGAATTTTAAAGGAACAAAAAGAAGGACATAGTAAAGAATGGGCAGAAATTAGAGATAAAACACTTAAGATACTTCAAGAGATGGGAAATATCCTTCTAAAAGAAGAACTTAAGGAAGAAGACATTAGCAAGTTCAAGAAGCTCAGAGATAGGCTACCTAAACCTCCATGGTACCAAGTTGAGATTGAAAATATCGGGATCAAGAAATATTTTACAAATATTAGAGGCATTCTGCAAATAGTTGCTACAGTGAATTCAAGCAATTTTGAAAATAAATTGAATGAATTTGAAAAACTGTTAATAAATACCACGAATAAGATGTCTGGTATAAATATCGGAGTATTAAGTGTGTGGATGGCTTTAGTAAATCCAAAATTCTTCATGCCAACAAACAATACAACACTACCAGAGAACTTGAGGAAAAGAGTAAGCATGGAGAGATTCTGGGGAAGTGACTCTGACCCTCGAAAATTTGTAGAATTCATTAAAGTTGTCAACGAGATCAGAGAGGAACTTGGTATACATAGTATGGCAGAAGTAGCCTATTATCTAAGTAAATATAAACAAGAAAATGATAAGGTGAGTCTAAACAACTACTTCGCCTCCAAAGGCTACTACTTTCCAGAGCACATTATTGCTCAATTTTACACCGCCCTAAAAACTAAGGGCTTCGTCATTCTCTCCGGCCTCACAGGAACGGGCAAAACAAAGATAGTGCAAGAGTTAGCAGAGCTTCTTGATAATTCAAAGGAAAACCTCTTATTTATCCCAGTTCGTCCAGATTGGCGCGATTCAAAGGCCTTACTTGGTTACTATAATCCTCTGAATGGAGAATATCAAAAGACCGATCTCCTTGAGTTCATCCTAAAAGCAAAAAAAGATTACGAGCAGAATAAAGAGAATGCCATGCCTTATTTTATCCTTCTAGACGAGATGAATCTTGCTCACGTAGAATACTACTTCGCCGAGTTCTTAAGTGTTCTGGAGAGTGGATGGGAAGACGATAGAGACGATAAATGGATCACTCGGAAAGGGGTACCTATTCATAATAACACCTGGTTGCATGCCCTGCAAGGAATCCCTCAAGAGATCAATCTTCCTCCCAACCTCTACATCATCGGTACAGTCAATATGGATGAGACAACATATTCCTTCAGCCCGAAGGTTCTTGATAGAGCTTTTACTATAGAATTTCATGACGTTAAATTAGATGAATACTCAAAGACATTTGAAAAAACGAACGATGAGAAAGAGGGTTATTCAGCACTTCGTAACAGAATTTTGGAAGATTTAAGGAAAAATGGTAAATTTTTGGCTGTTTTAAAGAAAGAAGACATTAAACCGGCCCTCAACGAGTTGAAGGATAAGCACAATAAATACTGGCAAATACTCCAGCAACTCAACGAAGCCCTTGAACCTTATGACTTAAACTTCGGCTACCGTGTCGTTGATGAGATAGCACTATTTTTCATTAATGCCAAGGAAAGCTGGAAAAAAGACATAATACACTTTGAAAACGAAGATGAAATCTTCGACCTTGCACTACTTATGAAAATCCTTCCAAAGTTTCATGGCAATAGGAAAAAGCTTGAGAAGCCTTTGAAAGAAATTCTAAAGCTTTGCATAAAGGAAAATGAACAGATAACCGTGAAGCTCAAGACAGATGAAAAGATCAGATTACCAGACGATATTGATAAGCTCAATAGTGATGTAATTGTGGTTATGCTTGGCAACTGGAAAAAGGAGGAATATGAAAAGTACTTCCGCTTTAAACATACAGCCAAGAAAGTCCTTCGCATGCTCAGACAGCTCTATGAGATTGGCTTTGCAAGCTTTAGTTGATTTTCTAATTATTTACCACGCTAAATCCCCCACCACTCACTCTGTATCTCCCTAACCTCTTCAACAACCTTAATTGTTCCATATTTTGGAGAAATCTTCTCAAGTTCCGGCTCCCCTTCGAGATAACCTTCAATAAAAGCAGGGAGACCTTTTCTTAAGCCCACACTGTATCCCCCTTCAAGAATAAGGGCCAAACTAAACCTTGAAAGCGAAGCCCCAGCAAAGTGATAAAATCTCTCACTCAGCTCCATCGTAGCTAAGCCATCCCCTTTAAAGGCATCAAAGCCCGCTGAGACCACAATGGCCCGTGGCCCGATATCCTCTAAAATAGGAAGAACTATTTCCTGCCAAACAAAGATGTAATCATCATCTTTTGAATAGTGCGGCATTGGGAGGTTTATTTTACTTCCCTCCGCACCCTTCCCGCCAATTTCATATATATCACCACTCCCTGGATAGATCCCACTTTCATGGAGATCTATATGAACAATATCCTCCTCATCCCAAAATATATCCTGCGTACCATTGCCATGATGAACATCAAAATCTATTATAACAACCTTTCCAGCTTTTTCTTTCAGCATTAATGCCGCTCCTGCAGCGTTATTAAATATGCAAAAACCAAGGGTAGGTGCACCAAGGGCCCTTCCCTTTTTCCCTGCATGATGTCCTGGAGGCCTAACCAAAGCCAAATAAACGTCCTTCTTTTTGAGTGCGAGCTTTGCCACTTGCATAGATGCCCCAAAAGCTGTGAGGGCTGCTTCCCATGTGTGCGGAGAAACGTATGTATCCGGGTCAACAAAAGAGAATCCACTCTCAGAAAGAGCCTGTATCTTTTTAACGTATTCATTTGAGTGAACTTTTAAAATATCGTTTATTCCTGCCATAGGAGGTTGCTCAACATTAATCCAGAGACCACGTTCTTTAAGTCCTTCAATTGTAAGTTCAAGCCTTTTTGGGTTTTCAGGATGATATCCTTCTGGTTTATGATCTTTAAAGACCTCGGAATAAAAAATTCTCATATTCCCTCCCTTAGAAAAGTGGAAAAAAGATTAGAATTCCTCTTCTTCAATAAGCCCATATTTATCAAGCTCGTGAAGAAGCTTTCTAACAGCCTCCCATGCATCATGTTCACTTTTTGCACCACTACAAACGATCTTTCCAGAGCTAAAGAGTAGTATAACTGCTTTAGGATCCTTAACACGATAGATGACGCCCGGGAACTGTTCGGGCTCATATTCACAGTTGGGTAACACAAGAGCAACAGCATCGAGATTAAACTCCATCTTAAGATCGCCACTAAACACCATATTTTGAATATCTATTTCAGGAGCTCTGCTGAATTTAGTCCCAATCTTTGAAAGCATTTCAACGAGCTTTGAAACCGCTGCTTGGATATCATCAACACTCTTTGCTCCTGTTACGACAAGTTTTCCAGAACTAAATACTAGAAGAGCAACCTTTGGCTCATCAAAGCGGCATATTATCCCTGGGAACTCCTCTGGATTATACTTTGAATGGGGACATATCTCTATAACTTTCTCAAGGTCTAGTGAAGCAAAAAGATCCACTGAAGCGACGATATTCTCTATTCTAAGCTCCACATTGCTCATGTCAACCAAGTTTTGCACCTCCTTAAGCTGGGTTTAAAAACCCTTTTATAAATAACTCCACCGGGGTTTTTAAAGTTTAGCTGACAAAAATTAAAAGAAATTCAAGTACCTCATTAAGACTTCTATCTTAACGCTCTCAAAAAACTTTAAGTAGTTTGACTCAGGTTATTTTTTAGGTGAAAACCATGCTAGTAGAGATGCTCAGAGAAATAACTCAAATACCGGGTATATCGGGATATGAAGATGGAGTAAGGACAAAGTTGATTGAATGGATAGAACCATACGCCAATTACAAAGTAGACACAATAGGAAACCTTATCGTAGAGCTTGGAGAGGGTGAAGAGAAAGCCATTTTCATGGCACATATGGATGAGATCGGGCTCTTAATCACAAGTATAACAAAAAATGGAAAGCTTAAGTTTAGAAAAATTGGCGGAATAGATGACAGACTTTTATTAGGTAGACACGTAGAGCTTATAACCGAAAAAGGAAAACTTGACGGAGTGATAGGGGTTACTCCAGTTCATTTGAACTTAGAGAGAAAGTTTGAAACTCTCCCATGGCATGCTTTAGAAATAGACATTGGAGCAGAATCAAAAGAAGAAGCTGAGAGAATGGGAGTTAAAGTACTTGATTTCGCTGTTTTTAAGAAGCACTTTAGCGTCTTGAACAAGAAATACGTGGTGACAAGATCATTGGATGATAGATTTGGGGTCATTGCCCTTGTAGAGGCAATAAAAAATTTAGTCGATCATGATTTAGATGGTAAGTACATCTTCGCATTCACAGTTCAGGAAGAAATTGGTCTTAAAGGTGCAAAATTCTTGGCAAATACCTACTCCCCCAAGTATGCTATAGCCGTGGATTCCTTTGCATGCTGCTCATTCCTAACCGGAGATGTAAAATTAGGGAAAGGAGCAGTTATAAGAGCCGTTGACAATTCAGCCGTATACACTCCTTCTTTAGCAAGAAAGGCTCTTGAGATAGCACAGAGAAACAACATTCCTATACAGATTGGTGTTACTGGAGGAGGAACCGATGCATCAGTATTCGAAACTAAAAGCCAGACATTAGCCCTAAGCGTCCCTATAAGATACCTTCATAGTGAGACGGAAATGTTACACATAAGAGATTTAGAGGCCCTGATAAAACTGATCGAGGCATTAGCGTTTGAGCTTGAGTGATGGAGGTGATTCCTTGCTTAAATCTTTAGGATACTTTGGAGTCGGCATATTCATAGGAATATTGGCTGCTTTATTTGGTCTAGGAGGAGGATTTCTAATAGTGCCAACCCTAAACCTTTTGGGAGTCGAAATCCACCATGCAGTTGGAACATCCTCAGCTGCTGTCGTCTTCACTTCTCTAAGCTCTGCTATAGCATATTCCCGACAAAAAAGGATACACTACAAAGTCGGCCTACTTTTAGCCAGTACAGCAGTAATAGGAGCTTATATTGGAGCATGGATGACTAGTTATATAAGTGCTACCCAGCTCAAAGTGATCTTCGGTGTCGTCCTCTTCTTAGTGGCAATAAAACTTTATCGTAAAAAGAGCAGAGAACCCCACGAAGTTGACTTAAACCAGGTAAAGCTAGACTACAAAATTGTCCCAATAGGAGGATTTATAGCTGGAATAGCAAGTGGGTTGCTTGGAATCGGCGGAGGGGCTATAAACGTGCCTTTTTTAACCTATATCGGACTGCCAATTCATTATGCAGTCGCTACATCAAGCTTCGCTATCGTGTTCACAGCTACGAGCGGAGCCTTGAAGCACTATATGCTTGGTAATGTCGAGGTAGAGTGGCTCCTTCTGCTTATCCCTGGTTTGATAGTTGGTGCCCAAATAGGAGCAAGAATAGCAAAAAGAACCAAAGCAAGCAGTTTGACGAAAGCTTTTGCAGTTATTATGGCGTTATTGGCACTCAGGATGATTCTTAAAGGACTTGGATATCCAATCCCTTGATTTTGTTTTTACACTTTTCTTTAAACTTATCAAAATTCCCCAAACTGGATAGAATTCTAAGCCCAAACTTATTAAAGATTCTAATCACAATTAAAATAAAAGAACGAAACGATATGAAACTTTCGTTTCGCCGAGTTCCTAAAGTGATGTACAATTCAACATACATTTGGGTGAGGGATTATGAAATTTAGTGGCCTTTGGTTGATGCTTATCTTAATTGGAGGTTTAATTCCCATAGGGGCTACTTTTGCCCAAAATCAATCAACTAGTGAATATTTAGGTGAACAAAATAACGAGGAGATCGCTGGAGAGATTATAAATCAGCTAACAAAACTTAGCACTTTAGTGGATATACGAGTAAAACCAGTGAAAAGTAGATTACCTGAGAATCTCCTAAAAGACTACGATAAAGCCAAAGAGCTTAAAGAAAAAGCTCTTACCGAATACCAAAATGGAAACTATCCCCAAGCAATCCAATATTCTCTAGCTGCAATGAGGTACTACAAAGGGATTCTTAAGGCCCTCGAAGAAGATGAAAAAACTCCCGAAGTTTTAAGAACACAAATTCAGGAAGAGAGCACCAGGATCTTCGCATACTTTACGTATGTGGAAAAGCTTATAGAAGTAGCAAAAAGTAAAGGGATAGACGTAGAGAACTTGACCAAGGCTTATGTTGAAGCTAAAACTGCTTATAATGAGGTTCTTAAATATATAAAGAATGGAAACCTTGAAGAGGCCAAAATAAGTCTAGAAAAAGCAAAACAAAAGAAAATAGAACTTGATATGGAGATTAGAGATGTTACAACTAAGCTGGCTTCAAAAAACGCAGAGATGATTGTGAAATCCTTCCTGATAAAGACCAATCAAAGTCTTACAATAGCTGAAAAAGCAATCGAATACGCAAAATCAATGGGACGAAATACTGAAGAAGCTGAAAAAGACGTGAAGGAGATAAGAGAAATATACCTACAGGTCGCCCACTTAGCGAATGAAGGAAAATGGATAGATGCCCTTAGAGTGATCAGGGAAAATGCAGCCCATATGATAGGATTCTTCACGATAATTGAAAAGATAAAAAGAGAAAAAATGAACGCAGAAGTGTTTCTAACGATGACAAAAGAAAGGATTAGAAAAGATGCTACCGCCCTTGCCATCTTACGGAAGAAAGGGATAAACACTACAAGAGCAGAAATTCAGCTAAGAGGTGCAATTAATGAGTTTTCTATAGCAATTAACCTCATTAAGAAAAACGATGTAAACAGTGCAATTCTACACTTGCAAAGAGCAAACAGGCTTCTCAGAGAGGTAGAGGAATTCATAAATGCAAATTCCTAAGGAGGTTGGGAGATGAAGAAAATCCTAGCTTTAATCAGCATCCTTGCAATTTTACCCCTTATCAGTGCCCAATTTACAGTCTCTGAGATGGAATTAACTGTATACACTGATGGTTATGTCAAAGTTCATTATCAAATAATTCCCGATGAATACTCCTCCCAGATAATTCTGCCATTTTTAGGAGAGAACTACGAAGGACTGGCAGTCGTTGATGAAAATAACAACCCATTAAATTTCGAGATTTACGACAAACATATAGTGATATATGTTGGCGAGGCCCAAATCGTTGATGTTTCTTATTATACACCAGACATTACATATAAAGAGGGACTGGTATGGACAATTAATGTTTCTAGTGACTTCCCCTTTAATATAATTCTACCAGAAAATGCTGTTGTTGTGGATCTTTCAGAAGTGCCCCTCAAAATAGCCTCCAATGTAATAACAATGCCCCCTGGGAATCAAAGTATCTCATACACTTTGGAATTCAAAGAAACTCCTACAGAGGAAGGACAAAGTTATAGCAAATATCTTTTACCATTAGGAATTTTGGTGTTTATACTCTTGATTTCTATTGTCCTTGCCAGAAATAGGAGAAAAGAGCCTAAAAGAACAGAAGTCCACATAGACAAAGAAGAATTCTTGAAAAAACTCGAATCCTTTAATCTAAATGAAGATGAAAGGAGAGCATTACTTTATATCTTAGAGAAAGGTGGAAGAGCCAGCCAAGCAGAAGTGAGAACTGCTCTGGAGATACCAAAAACTACAGCTTGGAGAATGTTCAAACGTCTTGAAAAGCAAGGGTTAGTGAAAATAATCAAAGGAAGAAAAGAAAACTGGGTGGAACTCAAGCTTTGAGGTACTCCCTTACCATTCTTTCTCAATTTATCCAAAACGTGAACTACCCCACCCTGAAGGGTGAGGCTTCGTGAGAGTTCATTCGGCATCCCGTTGCCGGTAGCCTCACTCTCACCGGCCGGTTCACACGGCCACTACCGACTATCCCTCCAACAAGGGAATCGCCGGCTACTTTTCAAATTGTTAAACCACTTATTACTACTGGCAAGAGTATTTAAACTTTTCGGTGTTTGCTTTTAGAGTGTTTGCATCCCCTCCCTTTCGGAAAGGGTCTTCCCAAAAAAGATAAAAATGGGGAGAAAACTCACCTCACCTTTGCTCCAAGTTTAACTTCTTTTTCTGGAGTTAGCAAAGCAACATTTTTGCCATCATCTGCAGCCAAGATCATCCCCTGACTCTCGATTCCTCTGAGTTTCTTAGGCTCAAGGTTTGTTATTACAGCTACGTACCTATTGAGCAACTCTTCCTTTTTATAGTATTTCTTCAGTCCTGCTACGAGTTGTCTGACTTCATCTCCAAGATCCACCTTAATCAAGTAAAGCTTGTCTGCATTTGGATGGTCTTCAACACCAATTATCTTTCCAATTCTTATGTCAAGTTTTGCAAATTCCTCAAATTTCACATAGCTCACTTTACTACCCTCCTTTTTTTCTCTTTTAGGTGTGATTTTCATTTTCTCCCCATAAATCCTCCTAAGAATTATCTCACTTTCATCCCCAAGTCTCTCTTTAGCTATCTTTATAACATCCTCCATTTTGTAGTACTTATCTAAGAGAATTCTTGCACTTTCTGGATTTCCTTTGCCTATGTAGTTAACTACATATGCTATAATGTCCTCATCGCTGACCTTTCTAAAGAGAATTTCAGCCTTTCTAACTTTGTGACCTGCTTCTAGTGGGACGAATTCCCATCTTTTCACTTCCTCAATGTTAAGCAGATGCCAGATTTTCTCGCTCGCATCTGGAAGGAATGGCTCAAGGAGAACCCCAAGGGCCTTGACTAACTGGAGGGAAATATTTACTGTAGTTCCTGTTCTAACTTTATCAGTCTTAGCAGTCTTCCATGGCCTCTGATAGTCAAAGTACTGGTTTCCAAATATTGCTAGGGCCATTACCCTCTTGAGAGCTTCCTTAAACTGATACCTCGAAATAAGCCTACCTACTTCCTCAAAGGTTTTTTCAATTTCTTTAAGTGCTTTTCTGTCAAGATCATCAAGTTCTCCAGTTTCTGGAACCTTTCCATCAAAATACCTGTTCACAAAGGTCAGTGCTCGGTGTACAAAGTTTCCAAGATTGTTCACAAGTTCCTCGTTTATTTTCTTTTTGAAGTCCTCAAAGCTAAAGTCACTGTCCCTTGTTTCAGGCATTATAGCCGTTAGGTAGTATCTCAAATAATCCGCAGGAAATGCATCAAGGAACTCATGGACCCATATCGCCCAATTTCTGCTTGTTGAGAACTTTCTTCCCTCAAGATTTAGGTATTCGTTTGCTGGGATGTCATATGGAAGATTCCATTCAAACTTAGCATTATTGTCCTCATACTTTCCATAAGCCATTAAGAATGCTGGCCAGAATATGGCGTGGAATGGGACATTGTCTTTTCCAATGAAATGGATCACTCTTGTTTCACCATCAATGTTAAACCAGTACTTTTTCCACTCATCCTCTTTTCCAAGTTTTTTGAAGTGTTCTATTGTTATTGATACATAACCAATTGGAGCTTCAAACCATACGTAGAGGACTTTTCCTTTAACATCTTCATCTTCTAGCGGAACCGGAATTCCCCAACTTAAATCCCTGGTTATTGCTCTCTCTTCCAAACCTTCATTAATCCATCCTAACACAGTGTTTCTAACATTTGATTTCCAGTGTTCTTGCCTGAGAACCCAATCCTTAAGTTTTTCTTGAAAGTCTTGCATTCTTATATAGTAATGAGCTGAGTCCCTAAAGGTAATTGAGTTTCCACAGATATTACATTTCGGATTTATAAGTTTCTCTGGAGTTAGTGGATGTCCACAGACTTCACATTGATCTCCTCTTTGCTCTTCCGCACCGCAGTAAGGGCATGTTCCAATAACATACCTGTCAGGTAAGAACATTTTATCGTGCTCACAATAAGCTTGTTTTTCAACTTTCTTAACTAAGTAACCATTTTCAAGAGCTTTAAGGAAGAACTCCTGACTTATACGATAATGAACCGGGAGCTCAGTTCTACCAAAGTAATCAAAGCTAATTTTAGCCCTCTCAAAAGTTGTCTTGATGTGTTCATGATAGTAATCAACTATTTCCCTTGGGCTCTTTCCTTCTTTAAGGGCTCTGAACGTTATTGGTGTACCATGCTCATCTGTTCCACATATAAATACAACATCCTCTCCTTTTAACCTCAAGTAGCGTACGAATATATCCGCCGGCAGGTAGGCTCCGGCCAAATGCCCTGCATGAATAGGGCCATTAGCATAAGGCAAAGCAGATGTCACTGTGAACCTCATCCCTATCACCCCCAAAGACTAACTCGCTGCCCTTTATAAGTTCTCGCCAATTTTAAATATTACGGTGGGTTATTTTCATCTCATGAAAATATGCCTATTAATATATATCGGTTCTCTATTCCAAGAGACTTTTTAGTGCTTGAATTCTTTACATTTTTTCTTTTGAAAGCCTCGCCCTTTAGAGCGGGGAGGAGGCCAGCAAAGTATTTTAACTCTTGAATCAAAATCCCTCTGGTGAAAGTATGAAGGCAAGGCTCAGAGAAAAGTTTAGTTTTGATGCTGCACATGCTGTAATAATTAATGGCGAACCCGAAGAAATACATGGCCATACGTTCAAAGGAGAAGTTCTAATCGAAGGAGAGGTTAAAGAAGGTTATATAATGGACTTTCTGGAACTAAGAAAAATAATAGAAATGACAATAGCACCATTGAAACATAAAAATCTCAACAGAATATTTAAAAATCCAACCACGGAAAACATAGCCCTATGGATTGCTGAACAGATCAAAACAAACTTGCCGGAGAATATCAGACTTTACAAAATCGTTTTGTGGGAAGGAGACGAAAATGGGGTTGAATTCGAGTTTTAAGACCTACCAAAAAACTAAAAGTTACACTACCAAAGATATAACGGGGTGTAGAAAATGAGAGACTTTTACATCGCTCATGAAGATGAGATAAAAAGCGGTGAAACTACTGATGTCTATTTTATCAGAACAAAAAAAGTTCTCGAGGAAAAGAATATTCATAAAAAAGTTTTTGCAGATATAAGCACCACATCACTCCCAAAAAATTGGAAATGGGGAGTTTTAGCAGGAGTTGAAGAAGTGGCAAAACTTTTGGAAGGTCACCCAGTGAACGTTTATTCTATGCCAGAAGGTACAATCTTCCACCCATACGAACCGGTAATGCAAATCGAAGGATACTACAAAGAATTTGGAATTTTTGAAACTGCTTTACTCGGAATGTTAAGTCAAGCGAGTGGAATCGCAACTGCAGCATTGAGAACAAAGATCGCAGCCAAATTTAAACCGGTATATTCATTTGGAATAAGACACATGCATCCAGCTATAGCACCAATGATAGATCGCTCAGCTTTTATAGGTGGATGTGATGGTGTCAGTGGTGTTCTTGGAGCGAAAATGATAGGAGAAAAGCCTGTTGGAACGATGCCCCACGCTCTAATACTAACTATTGGAGACCAGGTCAAAGCATGGAAATACTTTGACGAGGTAATGCCTGAAGAAGTGCCAAGAGTCGCTCTTGTGGACACTCTCTGTGACGAGAAGCTAGAAGCATTAATGGCCGCTGAGGCCCTAGGAAAGAGACTAGCGGCAATTAGATTAGACACACCAAGCTCTAGAAGAGGGAATTTCAAACGAATAATTGAAGAAGTAAGATGGGAGCTGGATTTAAGAGGTTATGAACATGTGAAAATCTTTTTAAGTGGGGGACTTGACGAAGAGAGCCTTAAAGAGCTCGTAGAGGTTGCAGATGCTTTTGGCGTGGGTGGAAGTATAGCAAGTGCAAAGCCAATAGACTTCTCTCTCGACATAGTAGAAGTTGAAGGAAAGGCCCATACAAAAAGAGGGAAACTCAGTGGAAGGAAACAAGTCTACCGCTGTGAGAAGGGACATTATCACAGAGTTCCAGCAGATAAACAACTTAAAAAATGCCCTCTATGTGGAGCAGAAGTTGAACCGCTCCTAAAACCACTAATCAAAGATGGAGAAATAGTAGCAGATCTACCAAAGGCAAGAGAAATAAGGGAATACGTACTAGAACAAGCTAAAAAATTTGGACTCACATTAGAATAGTTTACTCTTTTTCAATATTTAATGAAAAAAGGAAAGAAATTCACTCAACTGTAATTGCTCCGGTTGGGCAGCTCTCTGCTGCTTCTTTTGCACATTCAAGGTCGGTTTCAGGTACAAGAACTTTGGCTTTTCCTTCGTCATCCATCTCAAAAACATCTGGACAGATGCTTGCACAAACTCCACATCCAATGCATGTGTCCCTATCAACAACAACCTTCATCTCTAACACCTCCAAGGAGTTCAAAAATAAAAGGAGATAGAAGCTTAAAAACATTTTCCCCACCAAAGGTGTGAGAGGACATTTTAAATACCAACAAAAAGGCAGACTGCTTTAAAAATTTTGGAGAATAATGAATTCAAATCATTCCAAAACGCTTCCTAACTTCATCACTTATTCTATCTGGAGTCCAAGGTGGATCAAAGGTTAGCTCTATTTCAGCATCTTTAACCCCTGGAATCTCAAGAACCTTTTGTTCCACTGCTTGAAGGAGCCACATGGTTAATGGACATCCTGGAGTCGTCATAGTCATTTTAACATACACAATGTTATCGGGGCGCAGATCAATTTCATAAATGAGGCCTAAGTTGACAATGTCTATTCCCAGTTCCGGATCAATAACTTCTTTGAGCTTTTCTAGAACAAGTTCCCTTGTGAGTTTAACTTCCCTCTCAACAGCTTTTTCTTCGCTCATTTTTTTCACCTGAAGAAAACTTTCAAACAACAAATTTAAACCTTATGGAACAAAAATGTGGAAAGAAAAATTCAAGTTGTAGAACTCTCGTCATCGTCGTAGAGTTCTTGCCCAGCGGTAATCTCATCTTCGTAACCTTTTGAGCCTTCAATAGTTTGTATTCTAAACATGTAGCTCTTATACCAGTTATACTCTGGCATAACTTTTATTGGCAAGAGTTTCCATGCCCTAGTCTCTTCCACATAACCCCAGTTAACATATTCATTGAAGTTCCTTATTATATCTGTGATAACAACGTTGAACTCGCTTATGAGAAGCTTTTCTATCTGGTACCATTTATCAGTAGAGCTTTCTCTTCTTGTTATACCAAAATATCCCGCACATCCAGGGCCTTTCAGTGTAGCTATTCCCCTTCCTACAAATGCTCTAACTGCATCTACTGTTTCAGGCGGATCTGTGATGAAAGTATCAAACTTTCTCAAGGCATACTCTGGTAGGGGTTTTCTAAGATCGAAAGTAAATATTTCTACATTATCATATCCTAGTTCCTCTGCTGTTTTTTCAATAAAGTTTGTAAGGCGTTCATCGATATCAAGAACCGCAATTCTCTTTGGAAGGCCTGAAAGCATTAAAGCAATGCTTGTAAGATCATCATCCCCTAAAACAAAGACCTCTTTATTCTCTAAGTCTCCTCTAGTATGCATTAAAGCAATTCTTGAGACTGTTGTTTCGGGAGTTACATAAGCTTGATCAAACTCATGTTTCGGTTCAGGTCTCTCTTTTACAATCTCTTTAAATTGCTCAAGAAGCTCGCTGAATGCATCAAGTTCGACAGTCTTTCCTTCACAATGTTTGCAGGTGTAATCCTCTCTTTTTCCAATCCCATACTTCTCCACAAGCTCCTTGCCCTTTTGAGTGAGAATTATGCCCTCTCTGAATTCAACGTAGTTTAAGTCGTGGAGTGCTTCAACAACTGCAACTACAAGTGGAAGTGGTTCCTCACTTAGATCAACGATCTTCCATGGATTATTGCTCGCTAAAATAGCACTTAATACATTCTCGATTTTTCTCTCATAAACCGGAATGGGGGTTTTCTCTTTAACTCTCTCCACAATATCCATCATCTTCACTCCCTCCGATTAAATTTTTAACAAAACCGTTGGAAGAAGTTCAGATGCACCCATTTTAAAGTTTTTGGAATACATTTTTAGCCTGTGCTCCCTTAAGAAGATAGGTGAATAGAATGGCAATTTATTTCATAGGACTTGGACTTTATGATGAAAAGGATATCACTCTTAAAGGTCTAGAAATAGCAAAGAAGTGTGAATTATTATTCGCAGAGTTTTACACCTCTCTTTTAGCAGGGACTACCATAGAAAAAATAGAGCAACAGATAGGAAAACCTATTAGAGTTCTAAATCGAGAGGATGTTGAACTAAACTTTGAAAAGATAGTTCTCAAGGAGGCCAAAGAAAAGAACGTTGCTTTTTTAACCGCTGGAGATCCAATGGTAGCCACTACACACGCGGATCTAAGGATAAGAGCAAAACAGAGGGGAATAGAAAGTTACATTATTCATGCCCCCTCAATATACTCAGCCATATCAATAACAGGGCTTCATATCTATAAATTTGGAAAAAGCGCTACTGTCGCATATCCAGAAAAAAATTGGTTTCCAACAAGCCACTATGATGTACTAAAAGAAAACAAAGAACGTGGGCTCCATACTCTCCTCTTTCTTGACATAAAGGCAGACCAAGGAAGGTATATGAGCGCAAATGAAGCTATGCGCATCCTTCTACAGATAGAAGAAATGAAGAAAGAGGATGTCTTCACTGAGAACACATTAGCGATCGTACTCGCTAGAGCAGGGTCACTAACTCCCACACTTAAGGCCGGATATGTAAAAGAACTGATAAAAGAAGATTTTGGAAAACAACCTCACGTATTAATAGTCCCAGGCAAGCTTCATATAGTAGAAGCAGAATATCTCGTGGAATTTGCCAACGCCCCAAAGGAAATATTGAAAGATGTTTAACCAAATTTCTTTCTTTTTCTGTTTATTGGGGCAATGTAGTGTTGATAAAAGGCTCTCAGCTTTCTTGTGTACTCTTCTACCCATTCTCCGCTGATTTTCCTCCTCGCCACTCCATCTTTCATGGCTTGCTCTGCAACCGCTCTTGCTTCCCTTGGATAAACTTCCGGGTGCAGGGGAGTAGGAATTATGTATTCCTCAGAAAGTTCCTCATCTGAAACAACTTTAGCTATTGCCTCCGCCGCTGCTATGTTCATGTTCAATGTTATCTCCTTTGCTCTCACGTCCAACGCTCCTCTGAATATCCCTGGAAATCCCAGAACATTGTTTATTTGGTTAGGATAATCACTTCTACCAGTAGCAACTATCCTAGCACCTGCTTTTTTGGCCTTTTCAGGCATGATCTCCGGAATTGGATTTGCCATTGCAAAAACTATAGCATCATCGCTCATTTTTTGGATCATTTCTTCATTTACACTCTCTCCTACACTGACTCCTATGAAAACGTCTGCTCCTTCAATGGCATCGATCAAATCTCCCTCTATGCCGTATATGTTAAATCTGGCCACTTCTCTTTTGTATGGATTTAAGCCTTCTCTGCCCTCATAAATTACTCCCTTCCTGTCTACCATCACTATTTCTTTAACCCCCTTATGGTGGAGGATTTTGGCTATTGCAATTCCTGCTGCACCAGCTCCTTTTATGACAACTTTTATGTCCTCAAACTTTTTCCCAACAATTTTTAATGCATTTATAAGTCCCGCTAAAGTAACAACTGCTGTTCCATGCTGATCATCGTGGAAAACTGGAATATCCAACTCCCTCTTTAACTTTTCTTCAATTTCAAAACACCTAGGGGCAGAAATATCCTCAAGATTTATACCTCCAAATCCTCTTGAAATCAACTTTACAGTATTTACAATCTCATCGACTTCTTTAGTGTCTATTAGTATTGGAAAAGCATCTACTCCAGCTAACACTTTAAAAAGAACACATTTTCCCTCCAGAACGGGCATTCCAGCCAAGCCACCAATATCTCCAAGACCCAGCACTGCAGAACCATCAGAAATAACAGCTACAGTATTTGGAATTATAGTATAATCCTCATAACTCTCTCCAGCAACAATAGCTCTACACGGTTCAGCAACCCCTGGTGTATAAGCCAAGCTGAGATCATAAGGATCCTCCACTTTCACCTTTGGGATAATTTCTATCTTACCATTTCCTGGAAAATTATTCCTATGATATCCAAGAGCATGTTCGGCAAGCCTTTTTCTAAATTCTTCATCAATCATTTACAACAACCCCTTCCTTATCTTGTATGCTCTTTATAAACATTTACGTTTCTTTAGTTTAACATGTTCATGTCCAAAAATATTTAAATATCCTTATTATTTTAGCATTTTTGTATCAATTTGAGGTGAGCGAAATGTCGTGGTTCGAGGAGTATTTTGAGTTCACGGAGTATAGAACAAATATGAAAACCGAAGTGCTCGCCGGTATTACAACGTTTATGACTATGGCATACATACTCTTTGTAAACCCAGCTATATTGAGTGACGCAATAGGTAAGGAAGCATTTAACTCACTTGTAGCTGTTACAGCATTAGCAGCAGGAATATCCACAATAATAATGGGACTCTATGCAAAGAAACCTTTTGCATTAGCTCCAGGAATGGGCCTTAACGCTTATTTCGCATACAGCGTTGTTATTGGGATGGGTTATGATTGGAGAGTTGCCCTCGCAGCTGTTTTCGTTGAAGGTATACTTTTCATAGTACTAAGCGTGACAAAAGTAAGAAGTGCCATAATACATGCAATTCCCTTGAGTCAGAAGTATGCTGTTGGAGCAGGTATAGGTCTTTTCTTAACGTTTATAGGTCTCAACGATGTTGGCCTTTTAACGGCCTTTGTTGATGAAAGTGGTGTCTTAAAGTTCACTGGCTTTAACGTATCCGCACTTGCCACGAAGCCCATAATGCTATTCTTCTTTGGACTATTCCTCGCAGGAGTCCTTATCACCCTTAGAATTAAAGGAGCTTTGTTGATCTCAATCATCACCACTAGTATACTTGGATGGATAACTGGTGCCGCACCTTGGCCAGACCATATCTTTTCAACACCAAACATAAGCTACACCTTCTTAAAGCTTGATCTCCAGGGGCTTCTCAATGTGGGGGCTATTGGTGTAGTATTTGCCTTCTTTATGGTAGATTTCTTCGACACACTTGGAACAGTCACAGGATTGAGTGCCAAAGCAGGATTTCTAACAAAAGAAGGAAAAGTACCAGATGCTGAAAAGGTACTTTTAACTGATGCAATAGGTACGACTTTTGGAGCATTGCTTGGCACTTCAACGGTTACTACATACATAGAAAGTGCGGCTGGTATAGAAGAAGGTGGAAGAACAGGAATGACAGCCCTCGTTACAGGTCTTCTGTTCCTAGCAGTAGGGTTGTTCATAGCTCCACTTGCCCAAGCTATCCCTGCATTTGCAACAGCCCCAGCTCTTGTTATAGTGGGTTACTACATGCTAAGTGCAATAAGAGGAGTAGACTTTGACGATGCAAGTGAAGCTATTCCAGCATTCCTAGTACTCATAACCATACCTTACACTTACTCAATTGCAGATGGAATAGGAATGGGCTTCATAAGCTACACCATACTTAAGCTCTTCAGCGGCCGTGGAAAAGAAATACACCCACTCATGTACATATTAACCTTGATCTTCATAGGATACTTTGCATATTTAGGAGGGGTCTTCTGACCCCCTAAAATTTAAGAAAAGAGCTTTTCTCAACTTTTTTCTTTAGACTCCTTCAGAAATTGCTTAAGCACATAAGGACAGTGCTCCTGTATGTACTTGGCAAATTCTTTCATTCTCTCAGCTGTTATTTCATGCACATAATGTTCAAACTGGCATGCATCTTCTTCTGCTATCTCAGGGGGAATCCCAAGGATTTCGGTAAAGAATTTCATTAAAAGTAGATGCTTTTGGTAGGTAGATTTTGCAACTTCTACTCCCTTCTCAGTTAGTAAAATCCTATCATATTTCTCATACTCAATAAATCCTTTCTCATTAAGCTTTTTGAGCGCATCAACAACACTCGGGGGCCTTACCCCGAGTTTTTTTGAGATATCTTTTACCCTAATTATCCCCTTATTCTTTTGAAGAATATACATAGTCTCCAAGTACTCCTCTTCCCTTTTACTTATTTCCACACACCTCACCTAGGTTAGAGTAACCTAAATAATTTAAGTGCTTTTTGGTTTTACAAAAAATAATTGAAAAATTATCTAGCCAGTTCAATACCCTTCTCTAAGGCTAAAATATTAACTTCCCACAGCTTAGCCTTCAATGTTTCTCTAATGCCCTCAATGATGCTTTCCTTCCTTAGTGGTACCAAACCTCTACCGTAAGCATAACCAAGCATTAAAACCCCAAGGGTTCGTGGATTAATTTTATCTGCCTCCTTTTGGAAATTCATCATTTCAACAGGACATATTCTTTTTAAGGCCTTCTGGATGTCATCCAAATCTGGGTATTCCTCTTTCCCGACCAAAGTGGTGGCTGTGTGAATAGGATATGCGTTGACTATTGCATAACTTTTTCCACTTAAAAAGCGAGCATTTCTTAAGGCCTCCGCAGGTTCAAGAGCCAGCATTAAATCAGCCTCTCCTTCTTCAATTAGAGGAGAATAAACCTCTTCTCCAAAACGAAGATAGCTAAGCACGCTTCCATACCTCTGGCTCATTCCAAGAGTTTCACCAATTCTGACATTATAACCCTCTTTCATTGCGGCATTTCCAATGATTCTTGAGAGTGTAAGCCCCCCTTGACCACCAACACCGGTTATGATTAAATTGAACTCCATACCTGTCACCGAGAATATTAAGAGAGAGGGGTTAAAAATCTGGCGCTCGAGAGAAGATTTATTTATTAGATGCCCTATCTATTTTCATGGGATTTGAAGAATATTATCAGGCATTTAGGGCATATACTGATATTTACTCAAAGGAATACCAAAAGAGGATAGAAGAACTTGAGCCCTATTTACTCAAATTCATGGAGAAGAAAGGAAAAGTTCTAGATTTGGCTTGTGGAGTTGGAGGATTTTCATTTCTTCTTGAAGAGTATGGATTCGATGTAATCGGAGTGGATATCAGTGAAAAGATGATAGAGAAAGCCAAGACTTATGGAAACGAAAAGAACTCTAAAGTCGAATTCCTTATTGGGGATGCTATGAATCTTCCCTTTGAAGGTAATACATTTGACTATGTAATATTTCTTGGAAACACAACGACACATTTTTTACCAAGAGAACTAAATAAGGTCTTCAAAGAAGTAAGGAGGATCCTTAAAAAGGAAGGGCTCTTTTTAATAAACTTTATAGATATGAGAGAGCTACTCTCTCGAATCCAGATGGGAACTGTCATAGGAGAAAAATATTGGATTAATAAAGTCATGATAGATAAAGAAGAGAAAACCGCCTTGATAGAATACAAAAGTGATGAAATCACTTTTCGAGTCAGATTTGTTATTTGGGGAAGTACAACTGTAGACCTACTTGCAAGAATGTATTTTACTCCAATAGAGACCATTAAACTTGATGAACTTTCATATCTAAACATCTATAAGAAAAAATAAGAAACTAAGACTCGAGTCTAAGCCTCTTAATGACAAATTCCCTGTCCAGTGAAGCCAAGAATGGAGCTAATCTTGGACCTCTTTCTTTACCTATAAACAAACTATAAAGCACTTTAAAGTATTTTTTACTTGGAATTCCCCGTTTTTTAGCAGCATCGAAGATAACTGTGTTTAACTCATCGACTGTAAATCTTTCCTTCCTCTCAATCCATTCTGCGAGTTCTTCCAGAGCTTCTTTGATGTCCTCACTCATCTCCACTGTGGGCAGTTTTTCCTGGAGTTCAAATTTAACTCCTTCGGGAGCATATTTCTCTACCCAGTTTTTAGCAAGCTTTATCCTCAATTTTATTCTCTCTAGATCTTCTCTTCTTAGGTCAGTTGGGATATGGCCCTGCTCCTTTAGCACGTTTATTATTTTATCCTCGTCCAAGTGAGGCATCTGCACTAGCACTACGAGGAATCTAAAAGGCGCTTGCGCTATTAATCGCTCTGGAATAGAGGGCATTGAAAGTTCATAAGTCCTCTTAAGCTCTTCCCCTTCTTCAGGGTTTTTAGCCTCTTCCATTCCAAAATACAGCCTCTCAACCTTATCAAATTCATCATAAAGGTTTAACAGGCCTAATTCGAGGTCAATTTTTATCTCCTTGTTCGGCCTATGTCTTGCATAGAGGAACCTTATTACCCCAGGCTCGAGAACTTCATAAAGGTCACTCAGCAATATAACGTTCCCCTTGGATCCACTCATCTTGCCTTTTTGCCCTTTTATGCCTACAAACTCATACATGAGCGGCATCGGAGGTTCCTTTCCATAAACTGCCTTTATTATCTCAATACCCGTTTCATACCCTGAACCCGCTGCTAAGTGGTCCTTTCCAGCTGGTTCAAAATCCACATTAAAGTGAGCCCATCTCATGGGCCAGTCTACTCTCCATCTGAGCTTAACATTCCCGTCTCTGATGTCTGTAACATCTTCACTTTCACAATGCATGCATCTATACTTTATTTTCCATTCGCCATCCCATTCGACAAATTGAGCCTCTTTGCGGCATTTAGGACAATAAATTTGAACTGGTTGCCAATCTTCAGGCAAATGAGGCTGTTTTGCCATGTCTCTAAACTTATTTAAGATCTCCATAATCTTGTCTCTCTTTTCAAGGGCTATCCTCACATCATTAGCGTATTCTCCACTTTTGTAGAGTTCGCTCGCTCTTAGGAAATCCACAGCAATGCCTAACTTTTCTACTTCTTCTTCAAAGAGCTCTCTAAAGTGATCAGCATAACTCTCATGGCATCCCCAAGGATCAGGAACTTCACTTACAGGCATTGTGAGATACTCTTGCCATTCCTTGGGAACATTTTTCGGGACTTTTCTAAACCTATCATAATCATCCCACATGTGAATATGTCTAACCTTTTTCCCTCTGTCTTTTAAAGCGTGACCCACTATGTAAGTGGTGAAAAGCTCCCTAAAGTTCCCTATGTGGACATAACCACTAGGAGTGATTCCACTCTCAACTACATAGGACTCTTTATCCCCCTTTTCTCGAATAATTTTCTCAGCCATATAATCAGCCCAATGAACCATTTTTCATCCCCCAAGGTAGAGTCATAAAAATCATTTTTAAGTTTTGGCTCTGCGTTTTCAAACAGGAATGCAAACAAACAAAGTTTAAATATTTCGACCTCTTATTAACGGGTGATAGAGATGAACATAGTAACGGCAGTATTTTTTGCGGCACTCCCCATTTTGAGTGCAATATTCATAACAAAGTACCTAGGCAAAGAATATGCATGGGTAAACAGAAAAATAATTCATTTCAGCATTGTGCCTGCAACACTTCTATACTATTTCGAAGAAATCCCCAAAGAAGTATTCTCTTTAGCAGCACTTCTTTTTGGGACCGCCCAATTATATTTGCACATAAAGAAGGGAGAACTTCAGTGGTATCAAATAGATAAGAATTATGGGGAGGTGTTTTTTGCATTCTCTGCAGCTGTAGTGGCATTTTTCCTCCCCAGAGAATATGCAACAGCACTTCTTTTGGTTATGGCAATAAGTGATGGGGTTACTGGAATCATAAGATTTCATTATTTCAGAAAAAGAGGGTATAACGTAAAGCTAAAGAAACACTGGAGTGGCAGTGTAGGATACTTTTTCTCCAGCCTTTTAATAGCCTTCTTTTTCCTTCAGAGTGTTTCTTGGTACTCAAAGTTCTTATGGAGTATTATTCTTACATTTGCTGAATACCAGCAATTTATAGACGATAATCTCTCCGTACCAATCATAGGGATATTAATTAGGGGTATACTCTAGCTATTCAGCCCATCTAACTTTTAGACTATCTTTTTTGGCCTTTAAGAATTCTTCCACTAGTGCTTTTCCACTTGCTTCCATGAATTCCTCAACGTTACTTATTCCAAGCTCTTTTAGACCTATTGCAGTAACTTCTTCTGGAACTCCTTTTGCTTCCACGTTTATCCCTATGTGAACTTTAATACTCACCGGAGAGATTGTAGCAATAGAGATGTTAAGTTTTTTCTCATTAACGTAAATGTCATCGCCGCGTCTGGAAGTTTTTATTCCGTATGCTTCCAAAACTTCACAGAGCTTTACTATAAAGAGCTTTTGAAGGACTGACGCTAAGAAAACATTTGGAACCTCAAAAACCTCTATTATATAATGAACCATGTCATCACTTTTTATCTCCTTTTTCTGACGGAGATCCTCAATATCGATCATTTCTTCAACTTTGACATTACATTTCCCTCTGAAAATGACTATTGAATTCCCTAGAACTCCAAAGTTCCTGTATGCCCAGTGACTTTTTATGGCAGAGCCATCATAATCAATCCTTTTATCCCTAACTATCAAAAGTTCCATTCTCCTCACCTCAACTTCTTTCTATGAGGTAGAATTTAAGTTCTTCAAAATTTTTTACATCTCTCCACATATGAACAAACTTTATCTCTGGAATTGCCTTTTTAACTTCTTCTAGATGAAGAGTTCTATCGTCAACATAGATTACTTCATCTATCTCATATCCAATGGTTTGAAGTTGTTTGAGAGTCCTAAGTATCATGTCGGCTTTATTTGGATGGTTTTCAATTTTAGGAAAAACAAAGTAATGCCAAATACCAAACTCTTCAAGAATAGGTCGAACCAATTCTTCTACATTCCAGCTTGCAATACTCAAGAGAAATCTGTCTTTTGCCCATCTTAAAAACTCTATAACTCCCTCAAAAAGTCTCAATTTATTTCCATAGGAGTCAACTAATTCATTCCCATTGACTTTAAATGGAGGGACCAACCTAGATGCATCATAGTGATCCCACAAAGTACCATCAAGGTCTAGAATCAACAATTTCATTTTTTCACCCAAGAAATAATCATAACTTAGATTTTTTGAAATTATCGTTGAACTAGAACATATACTCAGAAGAGATTAAAGTTACAAGGACCGTGCATAGGCAGATTTGGCCTATCAAATGCCCAGCCCCCTTTCGGGGGTAAGAACCTCGGGCTATTGGGAGCGGCAGACTAAACGGGTCGGTTTCCCTTCCCGCTTACATCCCCGCTCCATCAAACCCGTCTTCTGCGGGCGCCCTCGTCCCTGGCAACGGACCGGTCACCCGACCCCTTGCGCCAGGGAGTGGCCGCCTATTTTCGGGGGCCGCTTCGGCCTTAGATGCCTTCAGGCCTTATCGGCTACGGCGTAGCTGCCCGGCTATGCCCTGTAGGACAACCGGTAGACCAGAGGCCGCGGCACCCTGTTCCTCTCGTACTAAGGGCGCCTTCCCCTCAGGCGGCCAGCACCCCCGGTAGATAGCATCCGACCTGTCTCACGACGGTCTAAACCCAGCTCACGTTCCCCTTTAATGGGTGAACACCCCCACCCTTGGCCCCTGCTGCAGGACCAGGATGGGAAGAGCCGACAGCGAGGTAGCAAGCCTCGGGGTCGATATGGGCTCTCGCCCGAGACGACTCTGTTATCCCCAGGGTAGCTTTTCTGTCATCCCAGGCCCCCACCGGGGAGGCTCTGGGGTTCGCTAGGCCACGCTTTCGCGGCTGGACCCGCCTCTGTTACGGGTCCAGTCAGGCCGGCTTTTGCCCTTGCACTCTACGGCGGATTCCTGACCCGCCTGAGCCGACCTTAGGGCACCCTCGATACCTTTTCGAGGGTGTGCCGCCCCAGCCAAACTGCCCACCTACCGCTGTCCCCGCTTTCGCGGGTTAGCCATACGGCAAAGGGTGGGCGGTGTCTCATGGACGGCTCCATCCGGCCCGGAGACCGGACTTCGACGCCTCCCGCCTACGCTGCGCACCCCCCGCCGTATGGCAACGGCAGGCTGCAGTAAAGCTCCATGGGGTCTTCGCTTCCCACCGGGGGTCCCTGGCATATGCGCCAGGCAGTGGTTTCGCCGGGCCCCAGCCGGGGACAGTGGGGACCTCGTTACGCCATTCATGCAGGTCGGCATTTAACCGACAAGGAATTTCGCTACCTTAAGAGGGTTATAGTTACCCCCGCCGTTTACCGGCGCTTCACCCGGTTGAACCCGGGCTTCACGTACCGGCACTGGGCAGGCGTCGGCCCCAGTACAAACCCTTTCGGGCTAGCTGGGACCTGTGTTTTTACTAAACAGTCGGGCCCCCCTAGTCACTGCGACCTGCGGTTTACGCAACCGCAGGCACCCCTTCTCCCGAAGTTACAGGGCCAATTTGCCGAGTTCCCTCGGCTGGGTTTCCCCCGACACGCCTTAGGCTTCTCACCCAGGGGCACCAGTGTCAGTTCTCGGTACGGTCGCGGAGGATCGTTCTCCGAGGGCTTTTCACGGGCCCCAGGGATCGGCAGAACCCCCCTTACGGGAGGCCATTCGCGCTTTCACCCGGTTCTCGCCATTACGGCACTCCCCGGGCTTATACGCTTAGCCGGCCTTGTGGACCGGTCCGCCTACCCCGAGGCGTCACCCTCGGAGCTTGCGTTGCCGCACCTACCTCCGCGGTACGGGAATATAAACCCGTTTCCCTTTCGCCAGCACCGAGTTACGGGCTGGCTTAGGACCGACTAACCCACGGCTGACGAACATTGCCGTGGAACCCTGGCCCCTTCGGCGGCCGGGATTCTCACCCGGCTATGCTGCTACTCCCGGCAGGATCCGCAATCCCGACGGGTCCACCGGACCTCACGGCCCGGCTTCTACCCCACCGGGACGCCCGCCTACCCGATCACGGACCAATCGGTCCGTGCGCCGGGGTCTCGGCGGCCGGCTTGAACCCCGTCCATTTTCGGGGCCCCTGACCTCGACGGGTGAGCTGTTACGCACTCTTTAAAGGATGGCTGCTTCTAAGCCTACCTCCCCGCTGTCTAAGGCCAGGGACACCCTTTGGAGTAATACTTAGCCGGCACTTTGGGGCCTTAACCCCGGTCTGGGTTGTTCCCCTCTCGGTGGACGGCTTACACCGTCACCCTACTCCCCCCATCTACGGCGGTAGTGGGTTCGGAGTTTGACAGGATGCCGGAGGCTTTCGCCCCCTGCACACCCAATCAGTGCTCTACCCCACTACCTACCTCCGGGGAGGCTATCCTGCGGGATAATTCGGCGGGAACCAGCTATCTCCGGCCTCGATTGGCCTTTCACCCCTAGCCCGAGGTCACGGGAGCGAATTGCACATCAGCATCCCTAACGGGCCTCCATCCCTCTGTTGAGGGACTTCACCCTGCCCCGGGCTAGATCGACCGGTTTCGGGTCTCACGGCCGTGACTCCGGGCGCTTTCACACCCCGTCCCTCGGCGAAGCGCCTGCGGACCTGTCGGTTTCCCTACGGCTCCGGGGATTTACCCCCTTAACCTCGCCACGGCCGTGAACTCCCTGCCCCGTGTTTCAAGACGGACGGTGCAACCCCGGTCCTCTTCCCTCGTACTCTCCCGTCGCCGGGATTTCCTTCGGGGAGAATCATTCCTTTCGGGCCGCACCCAACTATCGCCACCTGGTTTCAGGCTCTTTTCACCCCCCTCCCGGGGTGCTTTTCAGCTTTCCCTCACGGTACTAGTTCGCTATCGGTCTCGGGACGTATTTAGGGTTGGGAGCCGATGCCTCCCAGCTTCCCGCCGGATATCCGACCGACGGTACTCAGGAACCCCGCAGGAGCCTTCGGGCTTACGCCTACGGGGCTATCACCCTCTCCGGCGCCGCGTTCCAGCGGACTTCGGCTTCACCCGAGAGGCTCCAATGCAGGGCCCTGCTACACCACATCCCCTGAGTGTTTCCACTCAGGGTTCAGTTTGCCCTGTGCCGTTTTCGGTCGCCCCTACTCACGGCATCGCTTTTGCTTTCTTTTCCTGCGGGTACTAAGATGTTTCAATTCCCCGCGTTCCCTCTCCCTGGTGGGAGTGCGGCAAAGCCGCAGGAAGTCCCATTCGGGAATCCCCGGCTCGAAGGCTGCCTGCGCCTCACCGGGGCTTATCGCAGCTTGCCACGCCCTTCGTCGGCGCCCCGAGCCGAGCCATCCACCAGGTGGCTTAGGTTTCTTACCCCCTACTTGGAGGCTGGACATTTTTTGGGCCAAATCTGCCTATGCACGGTCCTCATCGTGACCCCTTAGTTCGGGGCCTAGGACCCTTCCACCCCGAGCAAAGCTCGGGATGTGCACCTCTTCGTGGTGGACCGGCCGGGATTTGAACCCGGGGCCTCCGGCTTGCAAAGCCGGCGCTCTCCCAGGCTGAGCTACCGGCCCACTTCAGGCAGGCCCAACACCCCTTAAGCCCCCCGGATGGGTTTCCGGCGATAGGAGGTGATCGAGCCGTAGGTTCCCCTACGGCTACCTTGTTACGACTTCTCCCCCCTCACGGAGCCCGGACTCGACCCCGCCCAGAGGACGGAGCCTCATCCAGACCCCGCTCGGGTGGAGTGACGGGCGGTGTGTGCAAGGAGCAGGGACGTATTCGCCGCGCGATGATGACACGCGGGTACTAGGGATTCCAGCTTCACGCGGGCGAGTTGCAGCCCGCGATCCGAACTGGGGGCGGGTTTAGGGGATTCCCTTCCCCTTTCGGGGTCGGATCCCATTGTCCCGCCCATTGTAGCGCGCGTGTAGCCCGGGGGTTTCGGGGCATACTGACCTACCGTCGCCCGCTCCTTCCTCCGGCTTATCGCCGGCAGTCCCCCCAGAGTGCCCCCTTCCCAACGGGAAGGGCTGGCAACTGGGGGCACGGGTCTCGCTCGTTACCACACTTAAGTGGACGCCTCACGGTACGAGCTGACGGCGGCCATGCACCTCCTCTCGGCGTGTCCGGCAAGACCTTCAGCCTGGCCTTCATCCTGCCGTCGCCCCCGGTGAGGTTCCCGGCGTTGAATCCAATTAAACCGCACGCTCCACCCCTTGTAGTGCTCCCCCGCCAATTCCTTTAAGTTTCAGCCTTGCGGCCGTACTCCCCAGGCGGCGGGCTTAACGGCTTCCCTACGGCACCGGGCGAGCTCGAAGCTCACCCGACACCTAGCCCGCATCCTTTACAGCCAGGACTACCCGGGTATCTAATCCGGTTTGCTCCCCTGGCCTTCGTCCCTCACCGTCGGACCCGTTCCAGCGGGGCGCCTTCGCCACTGGCGGTCCCCCTGGGATTATAGGATTTCACCCCTACCCCAGGGGTACCCCCCGCCTCTCCCGGTCCCAAGACCCGCAGTATCCCCAGCAAGCCCCACGGTTGAGCCGTGGGATTTCGCCAGGGACTTACGGGCCCGGCTACGGACGCTTTAGGCCCAATAATAGCGGCCACCACTCGGGCCGCCGGTATTACCGCGGCGGCTGCCACCGGCCTTGCCCAGCCCTTATTCCCGGAGCTTTTTACACTCCGGAAAAGCCGTGGCGTTGCCACGGCACTCGGGGTCCCCCCGTCGCGGTTTCCCGCATTGCGGAGGTTTCGCGCCTGCTGCGCCCCGTAGGGCCTGGACCCGTGTCTCAGTGTCCATCTCCGGGCTCCTGCTCTCACAGCCCGTACCGATCTTCGGCTTGGTGGGCCATTACCCCACCAACTACCTAATCGGCCGCCGGCCCATCCTCGGGCGGACAAAGTCCCTTTCGGCCTGAGGACCTTCCAGTACCTCAGGCCTATGGGGAATTAGCCCCAGTTTCCCGGGGTTATCCCCCTCCCGAGGGTAGGTTACCGACGTGTTACTGAGCCGTCCGCCGGTGGTGCCCCAAAGGGACACCCCCGTGACTCGCATGGCTTAGTCGGACCCCGATAGCAGTGGCCTCCGGCAGGATCAACCGGAATTGCTATTAGGAGTACGGCCGGTGGGACTCCCTTCAAAAGGGAGTACCATAAAACCCATCCGGGGTTTGGTCGGGGTGTTGGGCCTGCCTTACCCCCAAGGGGTCCCCTTTCGGGTTTCCTTGGGAGCGCACTTTGCTGTGCCCAAGGCTGGAGGGCGGGGTTCATTGTTGGGTGCTTTGCACCCACTCCCCTCGACGCCGCCGTTTTATGCCTGGGCTTTGGGCGCCCTCATTCGGGCGCTCCACCCTATAGTCCGAGACCCCCACAATGAAAAATTTTTGCAAAACCCTTCAGCGGAGAGATTTTTGAAAAAAAGACTGTCAAAAATCTCTTTAAGAATGCTTACTTTTCAACAAATAAATGTAAAATTTCTTGGAACTTCAGCCACTGTAACCATGCAAATGGTGCTAATATGATTAGCTGCTTTAGATTGAATGAACCTACTCATTGGCGCTAACAGTGTTAGAGAAAATCTTAATCCTAGCTGAAATGTCGAGGAGTATCAATGCAAACCTGCAGTACCATTGGACCACGAAATATACTAGAAGCTAGATATAATCATCGTGAGAAGTTCAAGTTGAAATCTAAAGTTGAAACTTTAAAATTAAAAAAGTTAAAGCCTCAAAATGTCCTCAACAATGCTTATTTTCGAAACTGGTGTAGGAATTGTGTTTATAACAGCAAGTTCATCAACAGCAGCACTTACTCTTTCAATAGCTCCTTCTGCAAAAACTCCATGTGTAGCAACAACAAATATTTTACCTGCTCCCCTGTTTCTGAGAATATTTGCAGCTTTTATCATAGTTCCGCCGGTGCTTATAATATCATCTACTATAAGCACGTTCTTGCCTTTAACGTCCACATCTACAGGTGTCATTTGCACTTCCGTTGGTGAGATGCGTTTCTTTTCAAAATAACTGAAGTCCAAGCCTAAAATATCCGCAACAGCCTTTGCTCTTTCTAATGCACCCTTATCTGGTGCAAGAACTAAACCGTTGCCAAGCTTCTCTTTAAAGTACTTGGCTATGGCTTTGGCAGGACTTAAATTCACAGCTTTGCCAGGGAAAAATTCCAGTGTTTTAGGATTGTGGAGATCAAACACATAAAGTTCATCATAATAAAGTCCAATCATCTTCATGATTGCCCTAACACTTATGGACTCACCTTCTTTAGTTACTCTATCCTGCCTAGAGTATGCCAAGTAGGGAACAACTGCTTTAAGATGCCTGAATCCTTTTTCCTTGAGTGCATCTCCTAGAAGCAAAAGTTCAATTAGATGTTCATTTTGAGGATTAAAGGTCGATTGTATAACTAAAGCTTCTTCGCCGTCTCCAAGCACTCTAACATACTTCTCCCCATCGGGGAAAGTTTTTATTTCCACCTCAACAACAGTTTTCCCAAACTTCTCAGCTTTGTTCTTAATTTCCTCTGTCATGTGATATGCACCACTACCTAAAATTACTTTCATTCTTATCACCTCCATGAAAGGTTCCCCCAAGACTTAATATCTTTTCTCATACCAAGAGAACCGCTATAATACCAGCTAAGAATATACCATCAAAGGTTCCCGCTCCTCCAATGCTCACCATTGGAGCACTGAGTTCTTTGAGTTTGTCCCAATTTAAGAGATCGGCTCCTATTAAGACACCCATGGTCCCACTGGTATATGCAATAAGCGGTTTATTATAGGCACCTATCGAAAGAGCAAGTATTGCCGCAACTAAAGGTGGAATAAAGGTTGGGATAGCTATCCCCAAGCCTTTCACGGGTCTAGAGAAAGCTTTACTGACCACAGCAGAAATCAAAATAGCCACTATCATCCTAGTGAGAAGGAACGTCTCATCAAGGATTAAAAGTCTTACTACTTCATACACAACAATACTTAAAGGAACAAGTGCACCACCAACGTTTATACTAACAATAGTCTTCTGCTCTCCCCAATCCACATATGGAACTGGATACGTAACTCCAAAGAAAGAGACTTTTGCTACCTTTACGATTGGACCATAACTCCTTATTTCTGTAATTGGAATATTCACAAAACTTCCTATCAAAGCTGCCCAGAATAAAGTAAACGCTACAGGTAAAGGAAGTCCCAGTTTCTGGAAAGCAATAGTTATTGTACTAGCAAAGAGAATGAATAACAAAGGTAACAACAAGACCAGGAAAATTAAAAACGGCAAAGTCAGAGGCAGGAAAAAATATCTTCTCAATTTTAAACCCCCCTAACATTAACCCATGTGAAGAAATCCTTCTGGATTAGGATATTTTCCAGCTTATTCTTATTAAGAGAAAAGAACCCAAGAACCTTTGTAGGTTTTACTTTCTCAATAGCAAATCTCTTATTTATATTGCAAGTTTTCTCTTTAGTTCTACTTGAAATATTCCAAACATTTTCTCTTTTTTCTTTAAACTTCCATACTGAATAAGATCCTCTAACTCTCAGCTCTTTCATATGGCTTCAAATCGAAATAATGAGAACTCCTTTATAAAACCAACGTTATATGGGAAAGATTTAAGTGGAGTTCCACTCTATTATCCGTGGAGGCTACGCCTATGAAGATTATTTGGTATGGACACGCGTGCTTTTGGATTGAAACAAGAGGGGTAAAAATCCTCATAGATCCTTATGAGTATGTAAATGATGATGCCATAGACGGCATTGACTACATCCTAGTAACCCATGAGCACACTGATCACTATGGAAAGACTCCTCTCCTAGCAAGACTCCGAGATGCTACAGTGATTGGACCAAAAACTGTTTATTTGATGGCAATAAGTGATGGAATCACCAAAGTGAGGGAAATAAGAGGGGGAGAAGAGATAGAATTAGAAAACAATGTGAGAGTAAAAGCGATTTTCGTTGAACATCCCTCCAGCCAATATCCTCTTGGTTACATTATTTCCAATGGAAAGAAAACTATCTTCCATCCTGGGGACACATATTACACCCCAATCTTCAAAAACTTGCGTGGAGAGGTTGATGTTCTTTTTGTTCCAATAAGTGGGAGATCAACAGCAAATGTGAGAGAGGCTGCAAATATTGTAGAAATCATGCGACCAAAGATCACAATACCTATGCATTATGGAGCCTACAGTGAGGCTGACCCAAACAAACTTATCAATGAACTCCGAGAGAAAAGGGTTTGGAGTCTAGTGAAAGTCTTGGAGATCGGCAAGCCTTTTGAGATTTAACGGTGTGAACAATGCTAACCACTGGCAGTAAAGCCCTAGACGAGTTATTAGGAGGAGGTATAGATAAAGGAGTTCTAACACAAATATATGGACCATTTGCTACTGGAAAGACTACACTAGCAATGCAAGTAGGGCTTTTAAATATGGGGAAGATAGCATATATTGATACTGAAGGGGGTTTTTCTCCAGAAAGGCTAGCTAAAATGGCTGAGTCACGAGGGATGGATGCAGCTACAGTTCTTCAAAGATTTCTGATATTTGAAATATTTGACTTCAAAGAACAAAGAAAAACCATATCAAGGCTTAAGAAAATTGTTAACGAAACCTTTTCCATGATTATTGTTGACTCAATAACAAATCACTATCGAGTTGAAGAGAACAAAAGTGCTATAACAGCAGATTTAGGAAAACAACTCCAAGTGCTCCTATGGTTATCAAGAAAATACAATTTAGCGGTTATCGTAACTAACCAAGTGTATTTTGACTCAAAACAAAATACGCTAAAGCCAATAGCTGAACACACACTAGGATACAAATGTAAGGACATAGTACGTTTAGAGAAATTAAGGCCTGGTTTGAGAATAGCTGTCTTGGAGAGACATAGGTTCAGACCAGAAGGTGGGATTGTATATTTTAAAATAACAGATAAAGGAATAGAAGATGTAGAAAAAACTAAATCTTCTCAAACAATTCTTGAGTAAGCCTCAATATGGCCTTGTATAACTTTTCGCTTATCACTCCATCTTCGTAGTGCATCTTTAGTCCCTCTTTATCAATTATCTCCTTCTTTCCATCAGGCCATTTGACAATATCAACTTCTAGATCAACATAACGGGCTTTGTCTGGATAGATCTCAACTGGAGTACAAATGTTGTAGTATTCTCCTTTCAGATTCCCTTCTTTATCATAGTAGCTGTGTTTGAACCACCATTTACCATCCTCTATCTCTGTTATTGCATAATCTCCGTGTTCTATTGGTACATCTAGCCCATCATAAAATTTACCTGGCTTTAGATACCTCCTAACCTTAAGTTTGATTGGGTTTAATGAGACCTCTAAAATTTCCCCTGGCCCAATCTTAATTATTTGGCCATCTGGCTTTACATGTTCAAATCTAAAAAGCCATCCAGACTTTGGACCTTTATTATTAACTAACGTCTCTAAAAAGCCTTCACTAACTTTTTTTCGTTGAGATGGCATTTTAGCTAGAATTCCCTCTCCTATCTCAACTGCAAACCCGAACTCGGGGTCGTAGGCCTTGAATTTATGGTGACCCTCTATTGTGGGAACCACAGTGTTTCTGATATCGTCAAGCTTTGCTTTAGCCGCTCCTCCAAATTCTACTTCATATATATCCCTTCCCTCTACAATTTTTGCTGGAGCTGAGTATTTATCTGCCTCTTTAAGCTTTTCAGCAATTTTTGAAAGTTTAATAAGCTCATCTCGTAATAAATTCCAATCTTTGTATGCTGCAGCTGTCCTCCATAGAACTCCCCATTCCCCTAAATCCACACTTAATCCAAGTATTCTAAGTCTCTCCCGCTCACTCTGCTCCCTAATTTTCCTAGAAATTTTAACGTGTCTCTGTGTGCCAATTGGCTTTGGAATAAGAACTGCATAATCTCCTGGGATAGTGAGAAGGACGCTTAAATGTGGAAGCAGGTTGTTTTTCTTTACCTGAACTAGCACTTCATCTCCTTCCATAGCGTCTGGGAATTCTTCAATTAGCAATGTCCCAATGGCACTTCCTATATCAACATAGACGTATCTGTCGTCTCTTTTAACTACCATTCCTTTATATATACCATACAGCTGATACGGCATCTTTCTGAAAAAAACATCCAAAAATTTTTCTTCAAGAACTTTTTTAACTTCCTCAACTTTTGTACCAACTAAAACTACACCATGGGAATCTCTTTTGTCCTGAATATCTACATCGAATTCATCATAAGCTTTTTCAATGTTTAACCTTTCGACGATTCTCTGGCTTGGCTGGCTTATTTTAAATCCTTCGTCAAGTAGCAGTTTTGTTAATGCAGTACTGTATATTCCTCTAATCCTCACCGAAACCTCTGAGTTTGTAGACATATTCACCACCTCTTTCCCGTTTTTCCACAACACCGATGAGCATTAAGCCTTCAAGGATTCTAGCAGCATGAGTTCTCTCAACACCACTATTTTTTTCTACGTTCCTCACCTCAACCCACAACAGACCTTTGGAATGCCAGTCTCTCAGAGCCTCTTCAACTTTATGAACCCATGAAGGGTAGTAATACAAGTAATACACAAAGGATATGAGGGTATCAATTGTATTTTCTAACATCTCTATTTTTTGCATTTTATTCAAGATATTAGTCGGTGGTAGTTTTCTCTCTTCGCTTATAAATATAAGCCCTTCAAGCTCCCCAGTTAATTTCTGAATTGCTTGAGTTATAGAGTAATCATAAATCCTATAAAACTGCAAAAGTCTTTGAAGTGAAGCATTTATCCTAGCTCTCTCACTAAAACTAATTTTAGGATTCTCAACCAGTGGAAGAAGTTCTTCTACACGAAATTTCATCTGATGTTCATTTTTTTGAAGTTCCTTTGCAAAAACTTCAAAACGACCCCTAATTAAAGAAGACAAGCTAACTATCTCAGACGCAACATCAAATTTTTTCTCAATTATTTCATGAAGGGTTAAGAGTAGCCCCCTTAGCTCATCAAAGTCCCAATTTGAGGAGAGTGAATAAGCCCTCAGAAAAGTTTTCTGAAATTCTTTATGGAGAAGCTCGGCTTTTTTAACAACTTCACGAATTTTCTCTACATCCACGGTAATTCCCCCCTAAAATATAATACACTCTCATCGTTCTTTTACTTTTCGCCAGGTAACAGGTTTAACAAATATGTTTATCCAAAAGCTTTTTTTAAAGCAAAATACTTTAATAATTAGAGGGAAGCTCATGATCTTAATGGATCGTTTTGGAAGGCCAGTTACGAACCTTAGGATCTCTCTAACTCATGAGTGTAACTTGAACTGCTTCTACTGTCACAGGGAAGGGCAAACACTCAACTTTCAAGAGATGAGTCCAGAAGAGATAGAACGAATAGTCAAAATAGCCTCAAAGCTGGGGGTAAAAAAAGTAAAACTAACTGGAGGGGAACCAACAGTAAGAGAAGATATAGTTGAGATAGTAAGAAGGATAAGACCGTATGTTGTCGATCTGTCAATGACAACAAATGGAACAACGATGAACGTCCTGGGAGAAGCCTTAAAAGATGCAGGACTTGATAGGGTAAATATAAGTCTAGATACATTAGATAGGAATAAATATAAGGAGATCACAGGTTTTGACGTGCTCCCACAGGTGATCAAGGGGATAAAGAAGGCAGTTAAGCTTTTCTCTCCCGTTAAACTAAATATGGTTGTTATGAAAGGGCTTAATGATGATGAAATTTGGGACATGGTGAACTACGCTGCCCAAAATAACGCTGTTCTTCAGCTTATTGAAATCGAAGTTCCTAGAGAGATGGAAAACTCGTGGTTTTTTAAGAAATATTTTTATCCATTAAAGCCATTAGAGGAAGAATTCCAAAAGATCGCCATAGAAACAAAGGAAAGAAGAATGCACAGAAGGAAAAAATACTTCATACCAACAAAGTACGGTACAGCTGAAGTTGAAATAGTTAGATCAATGCATAATACCGTTTTTTGTGCAAACTGTACAAGGATAAGATTAACCTCAACTGGCCACTTAAAAACATGTCTCCTTAGGAAAGATGATTTAGTAGACATAGTAACTCCAATAAGAGAGGGTGCTAGCGATGAAGAGCTCATTGAAATCTTTAAGAAAGCTATTCTCATGAGAGAACCCTATTGGAAGTGAAGTACTCTCCGCAAAATTGTAAATCCCAATGGTAACTAAGAAATGTTCCTCATCAGGAAAATAAAAAGATTTTTAATATAAATCACACCTAATCTGCAATTTGAGGGGGGAAGAATGAGCATTAATTTATATGGGGTCATAGCAGGTCTTATAGTAATACATATAGGCATTTTTGGAGTTTTTAAGGCATATAAACATTATCGTTCACTTAAAGAACCTAAAAAAATTTTAGCTAAAACACTATTGATCTCCTTTATCCTTTTTACCCTAGGTTCAATTGGTGTTATTATCGATGCTATCAGCCATAAACACTTGTGGGAAATAGGAGCAGTTTTCTTTACTACCGCATATCTCTATCTTGCAACATCATTACTACGATACTTATACAGTACCACAGAAGAAACAAGAAAGAAGGGAAAAATAATTAAGAAACGTGGCAAGTTACCAATATCCGGAGCGTATATAATTAGAAAACCTCTCTCCCCAGAAAGAGCTGAGTTTTTCTTTAGGTACTCATCTGGATTACTTGTAATAAGTAGAACACAAAAGGCACTTTGGGTTAAAAAGTACAGAATAGAACCAGATAAATTCCTCTGGATAAGCAGAATAGAAGGGGAAGATAGAGTGGACCCCTTGAAACTACATGTAATTCAAGATGAGGCCCTCAAATTCATTAGACAGCATGATGGTGGATGTGTGATCTACTTTGAGGGGATTGAATATCTGATGCTGTATAATGAATTTACTTCTGTTGCGAAATTCTTCTTTTCACTAAAAGACTATGCAATTTCAGGAAATTCTTTATTAATTCTCTATCTGCCTCCAAAGATATTAGAGACTTCTCAAGAGGCTACGATTCTCAAAGAATTTAAATTAAAGGAAGAAAATGAGTTAGTTAGAGAAGTCTCCCAAAAACTACTTGCAAACATGTTAGAGGGTGAAGATGAAAATGCCGGCGATAAAAGTAAAGAAAAGCGACGCTGAGAGGATTAAGAAACTTCTTAAAAAACTTGGCATATATGATGGCAAGCGAAGACCAAAAAGATCTAACGAGCACATTTTTCTTCCAGTACTAAACCCACAAAAAGTGAGAGAATTGGGATTTGAAATAGTTGATATTGAGCTTCCAATGAGACCCCAAAGACAGATATATCAAAGTCTTGAAAGCGTTTTAAAGAACAAGTTTACAGAAGAAGAGCTAAAATTCGTACGGCGGTATGATGTGATTGGTGATATAGCAATCACCCAGATACCTCCAGAGATCGAGCATAAGCAAAAAGAGATCGTAGAAGGTCTTCTAACAGTTCACCCATTTCTCAAAGTTATAGCAAGAAAAGGTTTTCATACTGGAGCTTTTAGAATACGAGAGTACTCAATAATCTGGGGAGAAAACCGCTTAACAACAATCCATAAGGAAAACGGGGTAAAGATTAAAGTGGATTTAAGTAAAGTTTTCTTTAACCCAAGAATGAAAGGGGAACGGTATAGATTGGCTCAGCTTGCCAATGACGGGGAAAAAATTCTCTTGCTTTTTGCTGGAGTACTCCCGTATGCTCTTGTTCTCGCCAGATATAAGAATGTCAGCATCACCGCAGTAGAGCTCAATAAAGAGGCTGTAGCTCTAGGCATTGAAAACATTGAGTTAAATAAATCCCGACTCAAAGGAAAGATAGAGATTATCCAAGGAGATGTCTTTGATGTTGTTCCAAAGCTGGGAAATTTCGATAGAGTTATAAGTCCAACCCCTAGGGGAGTAGATGCCCTAAACTTAGCTTTAAAAAAGGCCGAAAAATGGGTTCACTACTATGAGTTTGTTCATGAAAATGAGCTTGAAGAGTTTAAACAGAGAATTCTTAGAGAATGTAGAAAGCTTGGAAAGGAGTGCGAAGTTAAAATAAAGAAGGTATCTGATTTTAAGCCTCATGTGTATAAGGTGTGTGCTGATATTAAGATTCTTAACCAAAGCATCCCAAAGAAGTGATCTACCTCCTCTAAAGGACAGGGTTTTCGGAAGAAAAAGAAAGGGTTATTTTTTCAAAAACTCAAATAAAGTTGCTTGTTTATCCTTCTTTTTCTCTTTTGCTTCTTTTTCCTCTTTTGGCTTTATTTCTTCCTTTTTATCTTCTGCTTCTACGGCCTCCTCTTTTTCACTCTCTTTATCCATCTCTTCAGCTTTCTCTTCTTTTTCTTTCCTTATTACTTCTTCCACTCTTGCTTCCAACTCTGTCTTTACTTCTTTGAGCTTTCTGTGTATTGAAAGGGTTTTTCCTTTAATTTTCGCTGCTTTCTCTTTATCTTCGGTTAGAAACTCTAATTCTTTATCACCTAATTCCAAGAAAACAGCTATATGAGCAGCAACATCCGGATTATTGGCGAATATTGCTTTAAATATTTGCATTGTCTCAATGGCCTCAAGTTTGCTCATATGCATTCCTTTCATTATTTTCTTTATTATTGAATCCCTAATAGAACGTTCTTCTTTTGTATCACGAAGAATCCTCAAGGTTTTTGGAGGATAAAATCTCATGAATCCTTTTTTCTTTACTCCTGCAACTGCAACCCCTGCAGTCATCATATCCATAGCGTACTTCCACAACCCGTAACTTCCTGATCTTTTAGCTCGTCCTAGGTAAATGTCTGCCCTACTAAGGGCATCGTAGGCCCTCGCTATATCTTCTGGTTTGTAATATACGTAGGGAATATTCTCGTCTAGCCAAAGAAGAACCTCATCTGGAGTGTTATCAAGATTCATTAGAGCCATTTTAGCCCTTTTAGCGTTGTCAGTTGCAAATATAGTCCCTAATGCCTCAAAGATGGACTTTTCAACATCTCTGTATGCTAAAATTAGCTCAGCATCTTCGATCCCACCGCTTATAACAGTTTGAAGGTCGTTTATAGCAGCTCTTAAGTCCCCTCTAGCTCTCTTGGCAATCATCTGGAGAACTTCTTTAGGAACAAAGATCCCCTCTGCCTTAATTATCCTAAATAGCGCCTTTAATATATCTCTCTGGGTCAATCTCTTGTACTCAACGATTTCAGCCTTATTTCTTATTTCTATCGGGACCTCCCAGTATCTATTAGCAGACATTATTATTGGATTGCGAGCCTTGGTTATGAGTTTGGCTATTTCTCTAGCCCCACTGGGTTCTATGTTATCCGCTTCATCTAAGAAGATAAGCTTCCTTCTCCTCCCAAAAACATCCATTGTATAAGCAGCGTTTAAATAACGCTCTATCTTCCCAAATGTTCTGTCATCGCTAGCATTAAGTTCAATAACCTCAAATTTGTATTCATTTGCCAAGGCATACACTGTAGTAGTTTTTCCACTACCTGGAGGGCCCGCCAAGATAAGAGCCTTCTTTTTAGGAACTCCATGAAGCCATTGCTCAATCCATGGCTTGATCTTTTCTAAGGCCTTATCTTGGTTTACAATATCCACAAGTCTCTTTGGTCTATATTTCTCAGTCCACGGGAGCATTTACACTCACCTAATCCTTGCCAAGCAGCGTAAATTGAGCGAGCAACGCTTCAAGTTGGATCATTTCATTGGAACCTTCAACGAGTCTAAAGTTGTATTCACCAATCTTATCTGCGAGGGCCACTTTCTTTGGTTCACTTATTGGAAGGTTAAACACCTCTTTGTGCATCTGTATAAGAACATCCTCTCCGCTTAATCCTTGTTTAAGAAGAATTTCTCTTAGCTTGTCCCTAGCCTTAAGGAAATTTCCTTCCAAAGCGAAAAGCATCATTTCCCTAACATCCTCTGGACGAGCTCTACTTGCCACTAAGAAAACGTTTTCATCAGTAATCTTTACGTCCAAAGCTGCAGCTGCTTGAAGTACGTTTATAGCCCTTCTCAAGTCTCCTTCAGCTACATAAAGTATGGCTTGAAGACCTTCTTCAGTGAGCTCTAATTCTTCATTTTCTGCTATGTATTTGAGTCTCTTGGCTACATCTTCATCTCTAAGTGGCCTGAAGCGGAAAATAGCACATCTACTCTGAATGGGCTCAATGATCTTAGAGGAATAGTTGCAGCTCAAGATAAAGCGAACATTGCTTGAGAACATCTCCATTGTTCTTCTCAAGGCTTGTTGAGCGTCTTGAGTTAAAGCATCGGCCTCATCGAGGAATATTATCTTGAAACTTACTCCTCCAATAGGCTTTGTTCTTGCAAACTCCTTTACTTTTTCCCTTATGACGTTTATACCTCTTTCATCACTCGCATTCAACTCTAGGAAATTATGCCTCCATGCCTCTCCAAAAAGCTCTCTTGCCAAACACAGTGAAGAAGTCGTTTTTCCTGTGCCTGGTGGTCCAGCTAGGAGAAGGTGGGGCATCGAACCAGTCTTAACATAATGCTTCAATCTCCTCACTATATGATCCTGACCAACAATGTCATCAAGTCTCTCGGGCCTGTACTTCTCAACCCAAGGTTTTTCAAGAATTTTGACTTCTTTAACCTCTTTTACCGCCTCAACCATAGCGATCACCTATTATCGTAACCTAACTTCTTTATACTCAAGCAGATATTTAAAAGCTTTGGAGTTTTCATAGTCTTAGAGCGACTTGATCTTTACTTAAACATTAGTATATAGAAACTTACATCTCAAAAATTTAGAACAGAAAAGCAAACTCTTCTTAAATTGGGGAAAATTACTAATTGGTACACCTTTCTGTTATTCTAACAAATTCCATTGTTGCCCCAGGCATGAAAAAAGTACTATTGTTCAATTTATACTCTATTTTTGGTCTCAATAAGAGCATTTCAACTGTAGGATCAACTTCGATATACATGACAAGGTATCTTTTTTCTCGTGGTAGTATCTGACATCCAGTAGGGGAAACAAGACTTTCTTTTGGAATTTTTGATACATCTTCTACTTTTGGCAAGTCTAAAATGGATGTTGCATTGTAACACGCTATCGCTAGAGTTTTTAGAGCCTGTGGATCTAGAACATAAGAGAAGTTTACTACGTAAATAGTTTCGTTTGTTGGATTAAACAATCCTATCTCATATTTTACCAGTTTAGAATCGTTTACAAATGTAGTAGCATATCGGCTGTTTTCCGTAATAATTAATTTTGGGGCAATTTCTTTGGAAGTTTCAATGACCCAATTTCCTAAAGAGAGAGTAAACTTCTTTGTTCTAATTGGAGTGGTAACATAAATGTAGGAGTTTAAATTCTCAACCTCATGACTCCCAAACTCAAGGCCCAAAAACCTTATTGGTACAATCATTCTAAAGTACCCTCTGAATGACCTTTGCAGCTCTTTTCCTTTGTATTGAACCAGTGAGCCTAGAGGCGTAGAAATGGTTATACTAATATTATCTTTCTCTAATTCCACAGAGGAAGGGCACCAGAAAATAGTTGCCTCTATACTCTCATTTGGAGCCACATAAACGTAAGCTACTCTTTCACCAATGAATTTATCTTGAAGTTCGTTTTTGGCTATTTTATCGGCGTAAATTCCAAGTGAAACAGAAAAGAATAGAACAAAAGCAACAGAGAACACAAGAATTAAATAAAAGTTCCCTTTTAATTTTTCTATCATTAGGAATTCACCTCTAGTGTCCCTAAACTTATATACTCACTTACACTCCTCAACTCAGTACGATTACATCTCCACTCTGTGGAAATTTAGCCAGTAACTAAACAGACCAAACAAATCAATATTCTAATTTTTTGACTTTATTCCCTCCTCCTTACGAAGATTCATGAAAATTAAGCACTTGAAATATATAAAATTTACGGCTGATAATCGTAAATTTCTAGGGCCTAATCTAAAGCAATACATACAAAAAAGCCATTATATGGTCTCTAGTGGAAAACATAGATATATCATTGAGAGCATGAAAAACTTTTATAGGTGTAAAAAGTAGATATTCTACTCGGTGGTGTATATGGCGAAGCTTGATTGGATTACTGAGGAGCTTAATGAACTTAAAGAGAAAGGCCTCTATGTTAAGATTAGAGTCCTTCAAAGTTCTCAAGGCCCCTGGGTTGTTGTGGATGGGAAGAAAGTTCTTAACATGTGTTCCAACAACTACCTTGGCCTTGCTGCACATCCAAAAATCAAAGAAGCCGCAATAAGAGCAATTCTCGACTATGGTATAGGTGCGGGAGCTGTTAGAACTATAGCTGGTACAATGGAACTCCACGTAGAGCTCGAGGAGAAACTGGCAAAATTCAAAAAGAGGGAGGCTGCAATTCTCTTCCAGAGTGGTTATAATGCAAACCTTGGAGCCATTAGTGCCCTCATAAAGAAAGGTGAAGATGGGGTTTTTGTAAGTGAAGAACTCAACCACGCGAGCATCATAGATGGTATGAGATTAAGCGGTGCTCCCAAAGTTATCTACAAGCACCTTGATATGGAAGACCTCAAAAAGAAGCTTGAAGAGGTTAAAGACAAGAAGAAAAAGCTCATAGTCACGGATGGAGTTTTCTCAATGGATGGTGACTTAGCTCCACTACCGGAAATAGTAGAGTTAGCAGAGCAATATGATGCCATGGTTTATGTGGATGACGCCCATGGTGAGGGTGTTCTAGGAGAACACGGAAGAGGTATAGTGGATCACTTCAATCTCCACGATAGAGTCGACTTCGAGATGGGAACTCTAAGCAAAGCTTTTGGTGTCATCGGGGGTTACGTTGCCGGCCCAGAGGAAGCAATAGATTACCTAAGACAAAGAGGAAGACCCTTCCTATTCTCCAGTGCAGTAAATCCACCAGATGTCGCTGCAGCTATTGCTGCTGTTGAGATCCTCCAACACAGTGATGAGCTTGTCAAAAAGCTTTGGGACAACACATCCTTCCTCCAAAAGGGTCTCCGTGATATTGGGTACAATCTTGGTAATACCAAACACCCAATTACCCCAGTAATGCTTTATGATGAAAAACTTGCCCAAGAGTTCAGTAGAAGATTATACGAGGAGTACAATATTTTTGCACAGGCTATCGTATATCCAACCGTTCCATTAGGAACCGCGAGAATAAGACTCGAACCCTCAGCAGCCCACAGCAAAGAAGACCTACAATATGTAATTGATGCGTTTGAAGACCTTGGAAAGAAAACTGGGTTCCTTAAGTGATTTTCCACTTTTCTTAATTTTCAAAACTTTACTCTTTCAACTTGATAATAAACAACATCATTATCCTCATCAACAACTGCAAGAACCATCTTTTTCCTCACTCCATGGGCCACCCTAACCCTTGCAATCAAGTCATTTGGATACATTTTTTGACTCTCACTTACAACCCAGATAAGCCAGTCAGCATGCTCTTCCATACCCTTCCTATATACTCTAAAATGAGAGCCATATTTAAGAGCAGTCTTGACGGTGTATCCCCTGTCTCTAAGATCCTTGTATACCAAGAATTTTAAGTCAAACTGCTCATCTTTCTTTCTACCTTTTTCAAAAAGTTCTTCAAGACCTAGTTCCTTTTCACCTTCAAAAACCCTAATCCACTCTTTTTCAAGGAGATAGGCAGCTTCAATAAATGAGAGAAATAACTTTCCACTAATAACCTCTCCGTAATGTCTCTTGTTATAGAGTTTGTTTATCGCACTTTCCATGGTGCTGAAAACCCTCTCCCCGCTGATATAAAATTTGAACTCGCTCAACTCTTGCCCCCCCAACTCTCTGGAGTTAACATCATATAGTATGCATCTTCTCCATCAGAGTAATACCTCCGGATAATTTTCATCTTCTTAAACCCTAGTCGTTCATAGAGTTTTATCGCTCCCTGATTGCTAACCCTAACTTCCAACCCTATATACCGAGCACCCCGCTTTATTAACCTATCTATAACTGCTTCCATTAATGCTCTGCCTATCCCATTTCCCCTGTAAAGAGGATCAACTGCGATGCTCATTATATGTCCTTCCATATCCGGCTTCAAATAACCCATAACATAACCAATGACTTGACCATTATACTCAGCAACTAGGAAAGTTTCTCGATTTGCTTCAAGGAACATTAGAAATAACCCTCTAGGGTATTGTTCTCTAAACGATTGCCTTTCAATACGCATGATCTCGTTTAAGTCAAAAAGGGTGGCCGGTCGAATTGTAATGAGACTTAGAGGTATTCTCCGGGGAAGGAAATCTCGGGAAGAGACACTCATGTTTTAATATTTGCTTTGTAAGTTTTTAATCTTATTGATTGAGAGCTTTAGAATTTGTTATTTAAAGATAGGAAGGGCCATATTAGCAGAAATTGCCAAGTTCCTAATTAAAAGAAATGAATTAGATAGAGAATCATTCCAATGGCTCTCTACCATATCTCAAAAATGCTAGATATCTTTGATCTTCTCCTATTAAAGCATTAAGTATGGCATCTACATAAGTATCAAACTCTTGCTTCTTTATAACAACAGTGTGATGAGCATACTCTAGAGGTATAATGTACTCATCTTCAGAAACAGAGAGTATTGCGGATAATAGCTCATCATCAAGCTCAATTGCTTCTAGGAGATATATGACGCCATTATCAATAAACCTCACATAAGCCGGTTGAATACTCTGGACTGGGTTTCCCTCCTCGGGGAACAAGAGCATGACCCTTTGAAGATACTTATCTCCTGCAGCTTTTTTGATAACCTCTGGAAGAGACCATTTTCGAGTTTCCCTATATCTAAACCGCATGTAACCTCTCTTTTTCGAGATTGAGTCTATTATTGGGACATCAGGCATTAAGGCATATTTGCTCTCCTTCTTACCTTCTGTAACTTGTTTTATTATATCATCAGTGTAGAAAGTTTTTGCCACAAATGCCACTTTACCCTGGAGGAGCTTATCTATTGAATGAAGGTACTCCAAGTATTCAAGAAATATTATGAAGTCTTCCCTGTAATTTGGATCACTTTCTATTTTTTCAACAAGTTCTTCCTCGACAACATAAGGCTTTAACAATTCAAAAACTTCTTCTCTTCTGGCCATCACTGTAGAGTAGTTAATAACACCTTCCTTGTCAAGAACCCTTTTCCATTTATCCCACTCCGAGTCAAGAAGTTCTAAAAAACCTTTAACCAGATTCACAGTGCCAATTTTATCTTCCTCATAGAAATGCCTCGTGGCACTTTCTAAATAAGCAGGGGGACGTGCTATAGAACCACTTAGCGTACCATCCATTAAGATAAGATCTGCATTTTTCAACTCAAATGTTAAAGCGCCCATCCTGTTCTCAAGCATCTCCATATGAAGCCTTATTCTTTCATCAACGTGTTTATATGGAGATACCAAACCGATTTCATGCCATTGAAGAATGTCCTCTCCCACAGCAACAGATGAAACCGCATAGATTATAGCCCCACTCAATCTTTTCACCATTCTGCTCCCATCAATGGCAAAAACGTTTGCTTTTCTCTCAGGAGGAAAATCTTCCCACGTATATCCTGCTTCTACAACTAACCTCTTCAATCCCTCAATCCTCTCCAGCTGAGAGTCTAAATATCTCTTCACATCATTAAGATGACTTTGACTAATACGCGCCAAGACTTTCCACCTCTACATTACTTCTTCCACCAACAAGGGTAACTCTGATAACATAATCTGCTGCGTCCTTTAATTCCTCATCATGGGAGACTATTATCACTTGTGGGATCTTTCTTAGATGCTGAGTTATTATCTCTACCAGCTTTTTCCTTCTTTCTTCATCCAAAAATGGAGTGGGTTCATCTAAAATTAAGAGCTCCATGTTTTTCACTTTGTAAAGCGATAACGCCAGCCTAAAAGACAATCCAAGAGCTATTTTTTCGCCCCCACTTAGAAAGTCAATTTCTTTCTCTTGTCCTTGATAAAGGACGACTATCCTAATTCTCTCTTTACCAAACTTTTTCTCCCTGATTATTTTTATCCCCTGATACTTTCTTTCCGTCATCTCAGAGAAAAGTTCACTTGCAACTCTTTCCACTTCACTTAAACCCTTCCTTTCTGCTTCTGCTTTTAGTTTAAGCAACTTTTCTCTCAAGGTTTTCATGTCTGCTATCATCCTACCAACAAGCTCAAGTTCTTTCTCGGCCTTTTTAACCTCCTCAAGTCTTATTTTGAGCTCTTCTAGATTTTTGAGGACCTCTTCTTTAAGAACCTCACTACCTTCAATCTCTTTAAGCAAAGCAGCATGAGTATTAGATAGATTTAGATGCTCTTTACGGATAGCCTCAAATTCTTCCTCGCTGAATTCTCTATTTAGCTTCTCTAACTCCCCATAAATAACTTCAAGATTCTCTTTAAGGATATTAAATTCTCGTTCTTTCTTCTCTAATGTGCCTCTTAAGAGATTTTGCTTCTTTTTCCGAATTTCAATCTCCTTTGGAACTGCCCTAAGCTCTATGTACTCTTTGTATATGGGATCCAATTCTCTTATCTTCTTTTCTACTTCTTCAAAAGAAGTAAATCCTTTCTCTCTTATTTCTTGAAGAATCGCTCTTTTTCTCTCCTTAAGTTTCTCTAAATCTTTTGATATAATCTCCAGTTCCTTTTTTACTTTAGCAAGTCTCTCCGTCTCCCTCTTCAATCGGATAATTTCTTTTTTTATCTCAATAGCCTTCTCCCTCACTTTCTCGAATTCTTCAGCACTTGTTTTCAAGCTTTCAATATCATACCTTTCAAGCTTCTTTTCAACAGTTTCCAAGAACTCCAATGTCTTATATAGCTTGATTAAAGTCTTTTCTCTATTTTTAATCCTTTCGAGTTTCTCTTTTTCCTCTTGGAGTTCTTTAAGCTGTTTACTAATTTCTTTCTTCTTTTCTTCTATCTTGGCGAATTCCAGCTTATATTCTCTCTCAATTTCTCCTTTATCGTGCTCTTGTATAGGCCTCTTACAAAGAGGACATTCCTTTGCACCCTCTAGTTTTGATAAATTATCCCTTAGTTTCCACTCAATTCTGTTCAATCCGTTAAGCTCACCTTTTAGGCTCACGAGCCTATCTTCAAGTTCCTTTAACTTCTCTTTTGCCTTTTCAACTTCCTCTAGCTCGTTAGTAAGCTTTTCTTTGGTATAACCTGCTTTTTCAAGCTCCTTCAAATATTTCTCCTTTTCAGCAAGCAACTGTCTAACTTTTTCATACTCTTCCGCAAATCCTTTCAATGTTCTATATCTCTCTAAAATTTCTTTTTCGAGCTTTTTAGCTTCCTGAAATTCCCTTTCCTTTGAGTTAAGCTCACTTATCTCTCTTTGTATTCCTCTAATTCGTTCTTCTAACCGGCTTTCTCCAATTTCAATTTTTTGGAGTTCAGCTCTCTTTGAGAGAATAGCATTAAGCGTTCCATATTCTTCTTCCACCCATTTAATCTCTATTAGACGTTTTTCCTTATCTCTCAGTTCATTAAGTTCTTTCTCTAACTCTGAAATTCTCTCTTTAATATTCTTTATCTCCGTTTCAAGTTGTTTCAATGAGCCTTCAGTTGAGAGTTTTTCCTTTTCTTTTTGACCTAATAATTCTCTGAGTTTTTTGAGATACTCATATCTCCTTGAAACTCCAGACAACTTTTCTGAAATTTCAATCTCCTGCTTCCTAAGCTCATTTATTCTAACAAGTATCTCCTTAAGCTTTTTCTCTTGCTCTTCTATCCTTCCTTGAAGATCTCCAGAAGTTTGAATTAACTTTTCTAGATAGTCTTTTTTCCTTCTCAGCTCCCTAACAACTTCTTGGGCATTATTAGCACTATTTTCAAAATCTTCAATCCCTAAAACTTTTCTAAGAACCTTCTCCCTAACATTCTCATCGATTAGAATGTTCTCTATCTCACCCTGCTTTATATAAAGGGCATTTCTAAAAACGTGAAGAGGATAAAGATACTTCTCAGACCATCTGGCAATGTCACTATCTCTGTCATGCAGGATTACTCCGTTTTCTTTAAGATAGCTTTCACCATTAGACTTTCTTACAATTTCATACCATTTACCATTATGTTCAAACTTTAGAACTAGTTCAAACCCGGATTTCCCTATTCTCGTGTTTACCCTTTTATATCCCCTAGGAAAACTCCCATGGCCAAGATAAAGGGCAGCGAAGATTGCCTCAAGAATTGAGCTCTTACCAGAACCGTTCTGACCAATTATTAAGTTAATCCCATCATTAAATTCAATGTAAGAACTCTCATGAGCTCTAAAATTCTTTATTTTAAGGGATCTTATCCTCATTTCTCTCACCTCATGCCAAGCCAAGCATCGATAGTCTTAGCTTTGGGGCCCTTTAACTTGGGTTTATCTTCCTTTTGTACCTCTTTATGTTCCTCCTCAATAACTTGTGCCTCTCTTGAAGACTTAGGATGTTTATATACGTCCATCAACCAATCAATAAAGTTATCAAGTTCTTCTGAGAACTTTCTTGGGTCATTCGCAAGTTGTAAGAATAAATCCCTTTCAAAATCAGACAATATCTCATTTAAAAGCTCGTCTACAGTTTTCGTTGGATCTATCCCCACTACCTCTGAAGACACTCTATTATTAAAATTGTAATATGAAAGATCCCAATCTTTTAACAGATCATAGAACTCACTTACATGCACTCCTCCTTTAACAACCCCTTCAAGAGTTATGAGGACTATACTATCTCTTTCTACATATTCCCTAATATCAGAAATCTTATTTCTGAGTTCTATTTTTGACTTTCCTTTTATTAGGACATTATAAAATGGTCGAGTTTCTATTTCCACGAAACGTGGCTCAAAGTCTTCAACAACATAGAAGCCCTTAATGTTCTCCTCAAGTTTTTTAACACTTATTCTCCTATCGTAAGTTATCCTGTGGCTCGCTTCTCTAATTTCAGTTCGTTCTAATGATCCTGGATATATAATATCCCCCGAAAGACCACTTTCTTCTCTTCTAAGTTCCTTTTTCATGTGGATATGTCCCAATGCATAGTACCTAAATCCCTCTGGAATCTCACTGAGTTTCAAGTCAAAGGCATCTTTGTAGGGTGTGCCCTCAGCAAGATAATCAATTGCTTGGTGAAGCATTAAAACCGAATTAGAACCTCCTCTAAAAATACTCTTTAGGATACTTCGTCCATTCTTAATAAGTTGCCATCTGTTGTTATGCCTTAGACCATAAATTTCAATATCCCCAAAAACCCCATAGACAAGATACAGATTCCCCTTCTTCACACTTTTCTGAAACTCGCTTTCTCTTGGAGTTTTCTTTATTCCAATGGTGTAGATTAATCCTAAATGCTCAAGCAGATCGTATATTGAAGTTTCTCTTATTGTTTTATCGTGGTTACCCTCTATTGCAAAAACGGGTATATTCTTTCTCTTCGCTAAGTTCAAAATCTCTACTGCGTCTCTAATAGCTTTTGGAGATGGTTTACTTACGTGAAAAAGATCACCTGCAAGCAGTATAAAGTCTACCCTCTCATCTATTGACTTTTCTATAGCCTGTCTAAAAGCGTTTAGATAATCTCTGTACCTAAAGGGTTGTTGGAACTGCTCCCTTCCCAGATGAGCATCTGCTATGTGAGCAAATTTCATCTCATTCACCTGCAAGGTCTTCCAGTGTTATCTCACTTTCCTCCTCAATCTCACTCCATTCTTTTACGATATCAATGTCCCCTCCACCGTAATATCCATTAAACTCTTCTTTAAAGTTGTATATTTTTACCATAGCAGGTAACGGTATCGCAAAGCCTACGACTACAGCTTCACCAATTCCAAGAGCAGCTATATCTATAAGCAGATCCTCACTTATTTGTTCGCTTGCCTGTTGCACGTATCTTTGGTCATGAGGCTCGACTAACCGAAGGATTATTTTCGTGTTTGTTTGACTCAGTATATCATCATCAAGTTTCTTAGGCCTTTGAGATACTATACCAAGCCCTATACCAAATTTTCTTCCTTCCCTAGCAATCTTACCCAGCCAGTAAGCGGCTTGAGTTTTGTGTTCCCGAGGAGCAAATATATGGGCTTCCTCAACTATCACAAGAATGGGCTTTGTCAATGCAGGGAACTTTTCTTTAGTTTCTCTTATTTTTGAAGAATCATTCATTCTAACTGCCTTCATATACTGAACTCTGTGTTTTAATATTCCTCTTAAAAGATAAGAAGCAAGGGCAATCATTTGATCCTCTTCCATACCACTTAAATCTATAACATTAACCATTCCAGGAACTATTTCCGATAATATGTTTCCTAGCTTTATGAACTCGCCAAAATTGGTTTTAAGTTCTTGAAGATAGTCCTTTAATCTTATTAGTGAGTCTAGATCTCGCGACTGTATTTTCCTTTCTAGCTGCTTTCCTTGAGAATCGTAATATTTAATAATAACATCTTCACCTTTCTCTTTACTTTCATACGCTCGAATCCATTCTTCAACTTTGTTTTCTAGTGCATTTACAAAGGCCATGCCTCCCAAGATCTTTGAGTTCTTCTTTGCTTCCCATTCCACAGTATAATAGGCCAGACTCAAGAATCTCCTCTGAAGTGCTGCATTCTCTGCAACTCCTAAGAGTGTCGCAAGCTCACTTACTTTTATTTTCGCTGGATCAATAGTAGCCTTTATTGGATTTACCCTTGAACTTCTCCACGAAAGGGTTGAATATTCACCATGAGGATCAAGAATAACTATGGTTCCATTGGTCTTATCAATAATTTCTTTTGAGAGAACTGCTATAGTATTAGATTTCCCTGCTCCTGTAACAGCTAAAACTGCAAAATGTCTTGAAACAAGCTTATTTACATCCAATCCAACTTCAACATTTTCTCTCGCCAAAAGACGGCCAATTTTTATGTGGCCATTAGAAAAAATCTTCTTCAGATCTTCATCATTTGCTAGCTTAACTACTTCCCCTGGTTTAATGGGCACTCTATTTGGTATCTGTCTGAATTCAAAATTTCCCCTTTCTATGTCCTCTTTAGTCTTAAGAACACCCAGAACCTTAGCACTAGCTATTATCGACTCGCTTTTATCGATGACACCTTTAGAAAAAACATTGACTGTTTTTTCGATATAGTCATAACTTCCTTTCCCAGCTCCCATGAGCCAGTTTATATTTCTCACGCCTTTAACAACTGCAAGAACCTCATCTCCATTTCTATTCTTAACTACCACAAATTCGCCAAAATTGGGCATGTTCCTTGGATCAACAATAAAAGTAAAGTAATCAGTGCTTGATTCTCCATAAACAATACCAACTTTACTCATACCTTCACCTCTTCTTAATTACCTGCAGCAAAAATAAAAAGATTGCGTTGCTGGAGCAAAACGAAAAATTCACCGCTCAATTCCTCTTCTTACCTTTACAGCTAATCCCTGCTGGAAAATCTTTAGTTCTCTACCATTCAATAAGCTCTGCCCAGTTGCCAAAAGTTCATCATTCTTATTCACTACAAGCACTTCATCATAAGGCCTTATGTTCTCATCAGCATCAATTACAAACTTTGCAAAGACATTTTTTCCTCTTTTTGCAAAAGGTTCTGCATCCTCATTGACAACAACCCTCATCCTCGGATACGGAAGAAATGAGTGAAGTCTCTTAGCTCCTTCAATTCCAAGAGTCAAAAGGCCATCCTCAGCCCTAAAAGTTGCTATATGCTTGCCTTTAACCTTTATTTGTCTTGGCATTCCTGTTTTCCTAGATAATTCGACAAAAACATCCTTAAACGCTTCACTTGCCCCTTCTCCGAACTGATATTCAGCGACTGCTTGGACGTAAAACTTAACCTCATCTTTACTGGGCTTTTCTATAACAAAGTCCTCTTCACCTTCACTTTGAGCAAAAGGAAAACTTAAGCCAAGATATTTTGGAATCTCCCCAAAAATTGGATGTCTCATTGTTTTCGAGAATTTCTCTTTAACCTTCTCAGCCCTTGTCTTGGCCCTTAAAACTACTGGTGTTCTCATCATTTCTTCACTTACTTTGAAAAAGGCTGAAGCCTTTGTTATTGGTTCATTTTCCTCTAGATACTTCTTATACTCAAGGAGTCTTTTATACGCGGCAAACATCTTGGGATGGGACCTCGAGCGTTCATCCACCAATTCCCAGAGAGTACCTTCTTTTATTGCTTGTTTTACTCTGTTAAGTTCTTCCCTAATGATCCAAAGGTTGTGAAGGGCCAATAATCTTGTTCTCTCTTCTTTTGGCATTTCTCTTAACTCTTGGGGAGTGTAACGAGAGCAGACTGGACAAGAACACGGGAAATATTCAAGCTCTTCGAGCCGTTTGGTCCCTTCAGGAGTCATGTAACGGTCGTCCTTCGCATAAAGGGCGTAAGATGCAGAGTCAAAGAGATCAATCCCCATGGCCACGGCAAGAGCAAATATCATTGGGTGTCCAGCCCCAAATAGATGAACTGGTCTATCGGGCCTTAAACCGACCTTTGAAGCTATAACAATGTCAACCAAGTCCTTATATCGATAACTTTCCATAAGAGGAACAACTGCCCCTATAGGATGAATCTCAAAGTTCATTTCACTGAGTCTTTTGGCTGCATAAGTTCTCAAATCAAGATGTGTTGAGCCTTGAACTGTCGCGTTCATTGCTATGTTTTTAAGTTCTTCAGCTTCTCTAGCCCTCTCAAGAGTTATCTTTAGGTCGTCCTCAGCTTTTTCTCTGGGGGCATCGGGTATTGTGGGAATGTCAAGAAAAGTTCCTATGTCTACCCCAATTTTATGTTGAAACTCAATTATCTCCCTATTGGTTATGTCAACTCCTCCATATCGCATAAGTTGAAAACTACCAGAATCCACTTCTATTATTCCGTCATAATCCAGGAGGTCATGGATACCCTTTTCAAGAGCCTCTTCTTTAAGCTTTTCGTCTTTGTAAATGATATAAGAGTTTGTGATAATGATGTCAAATCCTATCTTTTTCAGTTCTTTTGGAGTTACTATAAGCTGCTTTGGATTTACAACCGGCATTATTGCCGGAGTCTCCAGTTTCTTTCCATTGACTTCAATTCGCCCTATTCTACCCGCTGCGTCTCTCGCCCTTATCTCAAATCTGAACTCACTCATTTTCTCTCACCACAACAGTTTCAAAATTTTGGGTTTAAAAACCTACGGAAGCAAATGCAAAAACAAGAACGTCAAACTTCCAGAAATCACTGGAGTAAAAAGCCAACTTAATACTATACCACGGACTAGCTCCCAATTAATAGGGTTACCTACGTAATGACCTAACCCTGTGACTCCCCCAATCACAGCTTGGCCAGAACTAACAGGAAGCCCCAACACGTTTGCAGTAGTCACGGCTATTGCAGAGCCAAATTGAGATGAAAAGGCCAATCTAGGATCAAGGGGAGTTAGCTTTTTACCAATACTCATAATTACCTCATAACTGAATGTTAATGCTCCAAAAGCCAGAGCTAGAGAAAGAATACCCTTAAAGAAACCATTAACTCCTATAACTCCCATTAATCCCACAACATTAGAGAGCTCATTTGCCCCTAAATTAAAAGCAGAAAATGCCGCACTCGTGAAAATAAGCCACTTATACATTACCTCAATAAGCTGGATTTGTTTTATTCCTTTGAACAGCCTTGTATAAATTTCATAAACAACAACTGCCACAACAGCAGCTGCTAGAGGGGATAAGATCCAAGCAAAAACTACCCTGAGAAGTATTCCCCACTTTACTCTCAAATTAAATGCCAAAATTGCCCCTACTAACCCTCCAATAATTGATTGAGTAGTTGAGATAGGCAAACCTCTCATGCTTGAGATAGTAACAGCTGTGGCAGCACTAAAGAGAACTATTCCTATTGAATTAGTACTCAACTCCATAGCCAACTCTCCAACAGTTGCAGAAACCCCTCTCCCTCCAAAAAACACTCCAAGAGTAGTGAATATTACAATAATTAGAATGGCTTTTTTAAATCCCAATAATCCAGAACCTACAGCAGTGCCAACTGCTTTTGCACTATCATTTACCCCTATAGCCCATGCCATGAAAAGAGCTGGAAATATGACCCATTCCATTTTTTCTCCCCTTGTTACATAACTATATAGAGTATATAGTCTATATAGAAACTTTCAATTATTTAAATTTTGTGGCAAAGCTTGGAGAAGTACCCATAAACGTGAAGTGACAAATAGAAAACGGCCCAATACCACAAAAAGAATGGAAAAAGCACAGCGTTCACCACTGCGCCTCCCTCCACCACCGTAGGAATAAGAGAAGTTAAAATTTCAAAGCCCATGAATAGAGTGAATAAACTCCAGTTTTTAGTTAAAAGAAGTACAACAGGAATTAATATATCCAAAAAAGCTATAAAATCTCCCAAAAGTAGGAAGCCCAAGTCTTTTTCAAACCCTCCTCCTAAGTGCTTCAAATCCCCAATAAACCATCTTTTTCGCTGTTTCCAGAGAACTTTAAGTGTCTTTGGCATTTTTGTATAGGCTTTTGCCCTTGGAGCATAAACAACTTTTCCTAACTTTTTGATTTCTTTTGTAGTTGCATAATCTTCAACTTCACTATCAACAAAACCTCCAATTTTTTCTAAGGCATCTTTTCTAAAAGCCGATATTGGACCTGGAGCAACACTTAGATCCTCAAGTTCTTTGGCCCTTCTAAACATGGCTATCCTAAGATGTTCAACATCTTGAGCTCTCTCAAGGAAAGAGCTTCCCAAAACTCGAACTTGACCACCAACTCCTACAATCTCCTTTGAATAGATGCGTTCAATCAATCCTCTCAATGCATTCGGTGCCAATACAGTGTCTGCATCAGTGGTAACTATTATCTCTCCTCTGGCTTTTGAGAGACCAAAGTTCAGGGCTCTTGCTTTCCCCTCATGTTCCTTTTTGAAAACTCTAAGATTCGGATGAGAGATTAAGTTTGCCTTTTCAAAAGTACCATCTTCACTCCCATCATCAATGACAATTACTTCAAAATTCGGATAATCTTGAGAGAGAACCGACTTTATTGTCTCAACGATAGTCCTTTCCTCATTGTACGCTGGTATTAAAACACTAATAAGGGGAAGATGCCCTCTAGTTTTATATGGGTTAAAAAGACTGAGTAAATACTTTAAGAAGAAATAACCATCCCAAAGGAGTATTATTCCTAGGAGTATTTCAAGCAGCATGATTTAATTTCGAACTTTAATTTTTAACTTTTTCAATACTCATCACCGAAGAGTACCTAAAATACAAAACCTTCAAAAGAAATAAAAGCATGGCATCAAAAGTGAAGATGGTGGTGGTAGTGATAATCTCAAAACCGTGTACAACAATGAAAGGAGTAATAGTACAACCCTACTCTTGGGAGAGAGAGGTTACAGTTGACCTGAAGAAAACTGCTGAATGTTTAAGAAATAATGGTTATGAGGTAAGGAGCGTTATTCCAAAAATGCTTGCCATAGCTATCATTGATGGATACGAAACAAGCATATATCCAAGCGGTAAAATCATAGTAAAAGAGTTAACTGACATTGAAATGGGAAAAGAAATTGCAAAAAAGATAATTGAATGTGCTGGGCTTTCTGAACTTTTGGACGGATAAGATTAGGCATGAAGGGGCAGGGCCCCTTTAATTCTGCTTATGAGTTCTTCTTTCTTCTTTGAATCCGCAAGAGCTATTTGAAGCACTTGATCTATAGTCTCAACAGGGATTATTTCAATTTTTTCTGCTTTATCTGGACTTAGGAATACATCCTGTTCATTTGCCTTGGGTATTATAACCTGTTTTATGCCTGCTTCAATTGCTGCTTCTATTTTTGGTGTTACTCCTCCGACTGGAAGTACTTCACCTCTAACACTCAACGAACCCGTCATGGCAACATTTTGTTTTACTGGAATCTCCTCAAGGGTCGAGATGACAGCAGTTGCAACGCTTATACTTGCACTATCACCCTCAACTCCTTCATAAGTCTGCAAGAACTGGACGTGGATATCATACTTGCTTATGTCTTCTCCCTTATAGCGCTTTATTATAGCTGAAACGTTTTGCACAGCTTCCTTTGCTATTTCACCCAGTTTTCCAGTGACAATTATCTTTCCTTCTTCTTTACTTGCTGCCGGTGCCACAGCAGCCTCAATTGGCAATACAATACCACTTTGCTCTCCTATAACTGCTAAACCGTTAACTCTACCTATCTCGCCACCTTCACTTTTAATTACCTGATATTCTTTCTTTCTCTCAATGTACCAATCGGCTAACTGTTTTTCAAGTGGTTTTGCAAGTTGAAGAGCCTTGAAAATGTGCTCTCTCGTTACGTATTTTGCACCTTCTCTAATAGCGATATCACCTGCAGCCCTTATAATCCCTCCAAGATCCCTAAGGCGAAGTGTAAGGTGCCCCTTTCTACCAGCTCTCTTTTGGGCCTCTCTAACTATCTCCTCAACAGCATCTTTTGTGAAGTGGGGGATCTTACCGTCTTTTACAACTTCTTGGGCAACGAAGCGAACAAGCTTTCTTCTGTTCTCTATAGTGTCAGGCATTGTAGTTCTCATGTAAACTTCATAACCGTAACCTCTTATTCTTGAACGCAGGGCAGGATGCATCTTATCAACAGTATCCAAGTTTCCAGCTGCTACAAGGATAAAATCACATGGAACTGGTTCCGTCCTTACCATGGCACCACTTGATAGTTCGCTTTGTCCTGTTATTGGCATCTTTTTTTCTTGCATTGCAGTGAGCAAGCTTTGTTGCATTTTTATGCTTAAAGTTGCCACTTCATCTATGAAGAGAACTCCCTTGTTAGCCCTATGGATCATTCCTGGTTCAACACGTTCGTGAGCAGGAGTTCCTAAACCACCGCTCTGGAATGGGTCATGTCTCACATCTCCAAGTAGTGCCCCTGCATGTGCCCCAGTTGCATCAACAAAAGGAGCCTTTCTTTTTCCACAATTATCTATGAGCAGTTTAGGTACTAACGCTTGATTTCTGAGCCTCATGTTGGAGAGGGCCATTAATGACACTATAAGCACAAAGACCCCAAATAATAAAGTTTGTGCTGAACGATCCATAAGAACGGCCAGCATAACAACAAATAACACGAAAAGCAGGAGATACGACTTTATATTATCCTGTTCTTTTGCCTTCTGCCTATAACGTTCAACTATTTGTCTTCCTTGGCACGCCGGAACAGTCTTTATCTTTGGCATGTTCTCGTCTTCAGGGTTTGGAAAAACTAATACATCTTCTAAATTCTCTGTTGGTAAAAGTTCAGCCATTGCCTGACCAAGCATTGACTTTCCTGTCCCTGGCTCACCTATTAATAGAACATGTCTCTTCTGCTTTGCAGCAGTCTTAATAACCTCAACCGCATGCTCCTGACCAATTACCTGATCTATCAACTTTTCAGGGACAGTAATTTCCTCAGTAGTCTGGAATTCAAGACCCAAATCTAGTTCTTCACCATATGAGCGTTCGTTTTTGATTTTATTAATTTCCTCGCTCAAATACCTCACCTCTCTCAAATTACGGTTGCTTAAGTGAACTTATAAACTTTTTTTAAAGAAAACTACAAAGCGCAGAAAAGCTAAAATAATAGAAACCCAAAAAGCTACGGGGTGATGGAAATGAAAATCGAAGATCATATAGCTTTTACCGCGAACCATAAAAATTGGAAAGTTGGAGACAAATTACTGGCGATGGAGAGTCATGAGATAGCCCACTTCCTTGCAAGCATATCCAACACTGTAAACCTAAAAATTCCAGAGTATCTAACAGAGGTTATGAATGTTGCCGGAATAATGAGTTTGGCTGAGGAAATCGCAGAGAAAGAACTTTGGGAAATTTTAAAAACATTAAAATCTCCCGGAACTTCAAGAAAGCTCAACCCTATGATATTTGAGGAAAATAAAAAACTTAAAAAACACCTACTTGCCGTGGCAAAAGCCCTATTGGCCAGGGAGACTCTTTTAAAGAAGCTTACCATCAATTATCCAGAGGATCCCATAACCGAGTTACGAACTACCCTTATCTACCATGATGAGCATGTGAACTTTACTGCCAAACATGGAAGCTGGATCGTTGTGAAAAGATTGATAATTGATGACAAAACACCCATGGCGGATATTGCGAGATTACTAAGCAGTATAAATGAAACCACTATCTCAAAGATCCCCATTTATGCAGAGATAAATATAAAAGGAATTAACGAGTGGTTTGCAGACATTAAAAAAGTCAAGAGCGAAACTGAGATAAAAACACTTGTTGATAAGTTCTTACACATACCTATAGAGAATTACGCTCCAAAAGAATTCAGAGAACATGCAAAAATCTATGCATTGAGAGCGGCCCTAGAAAAAGTTGGACTCACAATTGATATCCCACCGAAACCACTTGAAAAATACTTAGAAAAAAGTTAATAAAGCATGATGAGGCCGAGGACACCCGAGCAATGCGATGAGGAGTCTTCGCTTCGCTGATCCCTTTCTTTTCTTCCCCTTTCCAAAAAGTTTTTAATAATCCCCCGCCACAACCCCAGGTGGTGATTAAAAATGGTAAAGAGAGAAATAATATATACTGAGAAAGCTCCACAACCAATCGGTCCATACAGCCAAGGAATTCTCGTGGAAAATCCAAGCAAGATACTCTTTATATCAGGCCAGATTCCAATAAACCCTGAAACTGGAGAACTCATAAAAGGAGACATAAAGGAGCAAGCAAGACAGGCAATAGAAAATCTCATAGCTGTTTTAGAGGCAGCAGGAGCCAAGGTAGAAGATGTTGCCAAGGTAAACGTTTATTTGGACGACATAAATGACTTTGGAGAGTTCAATAAAGTCTATGAAGAATACTTTGGGAAATCAAAACCAGCAAGAGCAGTAGTGCAGGTAGCAAAGTTGCCCAAAAATGTTAAGATTGAGATAGAGGCAATAGTAATATTTGAATAAATTAGTTAGCTTTTTATCTTTTTACTACCTATTTTTTCTGATGTTCCATGTATAAGGGGCTTGCAATCATATTCGGCTTTCTTTTCATCGGGGAAGGAATAACTGAAGTGCTTCATCTCCCTATACCAGGGAACGTTATTGGAATGATCCTACTAACCTTTGCGCTCTTATTCAAGCTTGTTAAAATAGAAGATGTGGAAAAAGAAGCAGAGTTATTCATAAGAAACATGAGTGTGATGTTTATCCCACCGGGAGTTGGTATAATCGCATATTGGGGTCTTATAAAAAGTCAAATACTTCCAATAACTACGACACTTGTAATTAGCTTTCTTCTAACATTGATTTTAACAGCCAAGCTGGTAGAGTACCTGAGTGGTGGTGAAAGATGAATACATTAGGCATCTTTATCACCATTGGCTCTTTCTATGCCTTTTCAAAAATATACGAGAGAAAAAAAGCATTCTATCTAAATCCCGTTTTACTCTCAATAATTGCTATAGCACTCTTTTTGCAATTTACCAGAATAAGCTATGAAAGTTATATGGAGAGTGCTCGCTTTTTAAGTTTCCTACTTGGACCAGCAGTTGTAAGCCTTGCAATTCCTCTCTATAAGCAGCGGGGCATAATTAAGGCCTATTCAAGGCAAATATTTATTGGGGTTATTTTTGGCGGAACTCTAGCTATTCTTAGTGCTGTTTACCTCATAAAACTCCTCGGAGGAAGTGAAAACCTCCTCTTGAGTATAGCCCCCAAAAGTATCACAACTGCAATTGCAATAGGAGTTAGTGAGAAAATAGGGGGAATACCCCCATTAACAGCTGTTTTGGTAATATTAACTGGTATTCTTGGAAACGCGATAGGTGTTGAACTCCTGAACCTCTCTAAAGTGAGAGATAGAGTTGCACGAGGTCTCGCAATGGGAGTTTCATCTCATGGTCTTGGAACTGCCAGGATAATACTCGATGATGAACTTTCTGGGGCCGTTAGTGGGCTTGCTATGGCATTAAATGGGATTTTTACATCTCTAGTCCTTCCCTATCTCATCAAATTCATCAAGTAAGTACCCACTTATTCTGAGCTTATCATGATTATCCAAAAAGAGAACAAAATCTTCCTTTGCTATTCTATCCACAATTGGAGCATTTTCTACTAAGAATGCTATAATTTCAGCTGTTGTATAAGGTACTTTTATCCCAAGCTTGTCTGCTTTTTTAAAAACTTCATCGGGAATTCTAAAAATGTCTTCTCCCTTTTTAACTTCAACCGTAACTTTAGAGTTTATTTGTTCCCATAGCAGCAGGGTATTTCTGGCTTTTTCAATTTTCTCCAAAGCACGTTTTTCGAGAATACTGATATTTGCCCTGCTTGTTCCTAAAACTTCAGCAATTTCACTCTGTTTTAGTCCCTTAGCCCTCAAGCGTAATATCTTGATTTGCTGATCCGTGAGGAAAGTTCTCATTTTAAACACCATAGTTTAACACGACTTTGAAGGTTAAAAGATTTTTGATAGTTTTTATACAAGAGAACTAGAAAAGAAAGAGTATTTTAAAGCAAAGCAATAATCGTATTGGTGGAAACATTGGAAAATGAAGAAAAAGGATTTTCAGAGTTTGAAGAAAGAATTAGGTTTCTAGAGGCCAAATTAATGAGCCTAAACCTTCTCGAAGAGCGCATGAATTATCTCGAACAAACTTTAAAAGAAATTCAGCAAGATTTAGAGCTCTTGAGAATTGAGCTGGAGAAAGTTAAACGCTCACAATATCGATAGAAGATTTTGGTGGTCCCGCGGCCCGGATTTGAACCGGGGACCTGCGGATCTACAGTCCGCCGCCACTCCCAGGCTAGGCTACCGCGGGACCCTACAGCCCAGCCCTCAATCACTACTCATCTTGATGTAGTTTATAAATCTTTCTATGAATGCTCAGACAACCGAGTGATAATCATCCATCATCCAGTGCCGGTTTCATCATCGCATAACTTTATAAACAAACCACTTTGAAAACCTTTCGAGGCCTATGATAGCTGAAGTTCTAAGCTCAGCATTACTTATGATAATCATGATAGACCCTAGTGATAAGATACTCTTAGTTAGCTTACTTAGGGAAGATTTTCACATAGAGGACATAAAACAACTCATATTAAGGGCAAACCTCATAGGATTTCTCCTCCTCATCCTTTTCGCACTAGCTGGAAAAATAATACTGCAGGATGTGTTTCACATTGACTTAAACGCCCTTAGAGTGGCTGGAGGATTCGTGCTTTTCAAAATAGGTCTTGAGGCTCTAGAAGGGGGTGGAATGGTAACATTAAAGAAAGAGAAGAACATACTTGCCCTAGCAGCTGTTCCTGTAGCCACCCCATTAATAGCTGGTCCAGCTGCAATAACAACCGCAATAACACTAACAGCTGAATATGGAATAGAAGTTTCAGCCTTGGCCATTATGGTAGCAATCCTAAGTACTGCACTTTTAATGCTTGTAGCCCTGTACGCTATGGAAAATATCAGCAAAACAACCCTTGGGATATTTATTAGAATAATAGGTCTTTTCACAATGGCAATTGGTGCCCAAATGATGGTGGAAGGTGTTGGAGGAATATTCCTCAAACTTATGAAATCAACAACTTTTTAACTTCCTTTTTGCTTCAATGGGTAGGTGGGACAAATGGTTGAAAGAATCCAGCGAGTTAAAGGAACGAGAGATTTACTCCCAGAAGATATGGTAAAACGTAGGTATGTATTCGAGAGAATCAGGGAAGTATTTGAGGCTTATGGATTTAAAGAAATACTTACGCCAACTTTTGAATACACAAAGCTCTTTGAGCTGAGAAGTGGAGAAGAAGTCGTCGAACAGCTTTATGCTTTTGAGGACAAAGGTGGAAGAAATCTTTCCCTCAGGCCTGATTTGACATCAAGCGTTGCCAGATTATTCGTTAACTCCTTCCAAACTGCGCCAAAGCCCATAAAGTGGTACTACATAGGAAACATGTTTCGATATGAAGAGCCTCAAAGTGGTCGCCTTAGAGAGTTCTGGCAAGCAGGAGTTGAACTTATAGGCTCACCAAATATAGAAGCAGATGCTGAAGTAATAGCGCTCCTTATAGAAAGCTATCTAAGTACTGGTTTGAAGGAATTTACTGTTAACATAGGAGACAGAATTCTCCTAGACGAGTTCGCTAAAATGCTTGGAGTAAAAGACGATATTGGGCTTATGCGACTGATTGACAAAAAAGATAAAATGGAAAAGGAAGAGTTTATAAAAGCACTCCAAGACTTCGGATTGAATGAAGATGACATTAAGAAGGTTTTTGATTTAATAGAGTTAAAGGGCAAACCAGATGAGGTTTTACCAAAAGCATACGAGCTTTTTACAAGTGAAATTGCAAAAGAAGAATTAAAAAAGATTGAGGAACTTTTTGAGCTTTTAAAAGCCTATGGTGTCGAAAACTACGCCCTCATTGATTTTGGGATAGCAAGAGGATTCGACTACTACACCAGCATAGTTTTTGAAGCCATAGCCCCCAACGAGCTTGGAATAGGTTCAATCGGTGGGGGCGGAAGATACGACAATTTAATCGAGGTCTTTGGAGGCAAGCCAACACCAGCCACGGGTTTTGCCATAGGAATAGAACGTTTAATCCCAATACTTGAGAATAAAGGAATACTACCCAAGTTTAAAGTTGGAAGTGATGCTTTCGTTGCCTACGTGGGAAAGGACGTTGAAATAAAGAAAAAGGCTATAGAAATAACTCAAATGCTTAGAAGAGAAGGCATTAAAGCAGAGTATGATCTGCAAGGAAGAAAGCTTAGAAAGTCTCTTGATTACGCGAATAGCATAGGAGCAAAAGTTGCAATAATTCTAGGAAAAAGAGATTTAGCGGAAGGGAAAGTCACAATAAGGAACATGGAAAGTGGAGAACAGAAACAAGTCATCATAGAGAGAATTGTAGAAGAAGCAAAAGAGATTCTTGGATGATGAACAAACCCGTCGCTGAAACGTGATGAACGGATCAACTAGCTGAGTTTTACTTCTTTTTTATTTCAAATTTATTCTTCTTTCTCTCAAAGCGCCATTTCTCTATTGCCCTGATGAATGGACAGCGTCTTCTCCATTCCCTCAAGAATTCTCTTACCATTTATACCACCACAATAAAATTCAAAAAAGGACTTAAAAGGAATTCTATGAAGAAAAATTCAAAGATAACCTGTTTCAAGCAGTCTCTTAACTAGTTCAATTTCTTTTTTCAACTCTTGAAAAACATCTTCTCCTAAATGGGTTATTTCGTAATATTTCCTTGTCCTTCCCCCCACTTCCATCCATTCTCCTTTTATCATATTATACTTCTCAAGAGTTTTCAGAATACCATAAAGAGTGCTCTCAGTGGGTACGAAGTTTCCATCGCTTAGTTCCTCCAGTGCTTTCCTTATTGCATAACCATGCATTTTGTCTTTTTTCAAAAGAGAGAGGATAAAATATGCATATATCCCAGTTCTTATTTCTTTTCTCAGCTTTGTAAGGGCCTTCTCTTTGGAATTACCAAACAATCCTGTCTTCCTCCCTTTCCTCTCTAACTTTTGGAAGCCCATAATGAAGCAATAGGAGTGATACTAGTAGAAGAAGTACATAGGTTATCAAAAGAATTATCCGGGATTGGGTGAGCTGATAATAGGCAGCAAATGTATCCACGATTCCATGAGCAATACTCAGAGTTAAAAGTGCCTTTCGCCCAAAGCCATTCTTATATGAATATGCTAGAACAATCGTTGTTCCCGCATGGAAGAGAGTAGCCAAGTAACGCTCTCCCATGGAAAGCAAGGAAGTTGTGAGTTGAGGTGGTATTCCCCCAACAGTCATTAGCTGAACAGCTTGTATAAGTGGGAGCAATATTGCCTCACCTAGTCCAAACCCCACTCCTATGAAAAGAGCGTCACGTAAATATCTGTTCCTGCAGAAAATGTATTTCAACCCTTCTTGGAAGAACCCTGCAACAAATCCGAGCCATATAGCTACAATGATCATAAATGATGTTCCCCTAGCCACAATGTCAGAATTCGACCTTATACTTGTCCCCAAGAAGGGAGCATTTTGAATCAAAGGTTGTACAAAGAGAGTTATTGCCACCAGTACAAAACCCAGCAATATCTCAGCCCCACCTATCTTTTTGAATCCAAGAAGATAGAAGGTTAACAAGGCCAAGAATCCTCCAGCTATTGGAAAGAAAATCGCTATTCCCAAGGGGAGACCGGACTCTTTAGCGTTTACAGCATCAATCCAAAGACCCGAAAGCTTGTATTCTCCATTAATTTCTCTAAACACTAACCTCAAAGTTACATCAGCCTTCTCAAATTCAAAGGCATAGTAACCCAGAATAAACTCCTTAGCTTTTCCTTCCTTAACAAAGCTATATCCTTGAAGATCCCCATATTTTGAAATCAGATCTTCTCTAAAGGCTTTGAAGTCATTTTCCTTAAAAGCACTTTTCATGGCATCATCAAGATGAGGTTCTAAGAGTGAATAATCTCCCGTTTTGAGTGCATTAAAAGTGGCTTCTGCAACATTATCGTACGGCCTCTCTGCTAAAGCAAAAGTGGCCAGGAGAATGATAAAAAACAATGTAAGTTTTTTCATGGGCATCACCATACCTCGAAGTTCGAGGTATTGTTAGAACTAAATATTTAAAAGAATTTCGTTTCGAAAAGAAGTGGTGAGTACATGCACGAAATTTACGAGAGAGAAGTTTTAGAAAAGTTAAGAGAGATTAAAGCCAAAAAAGTTCTTATCCAAACTCCAGAAGGCCTCAAAAGGGAGGCACAGATGCTTGCGAGGTTTTTAGAAGAGAATGGGATAGAGACAATAATAAGTGGTGATATAAATTATGGATCATGTGACCCAGCCGATAGAGAAGCAAAACAATTAGGGTGTGACGCTCTAATCCACTTGGGTCACTCATATATGCAGCTGAATTTAGAGGTTCCAACTATTTTTATTCCAGCCTTTGCCAGAGTCAATATGGAAAGGATTCTAAAAAAGAATCTCAGCGAGATTAAAAAGCTCGGGAGAAAAATAACTCTTGTAACAACAGTACAGCACATAAAAGATCTAAATTATGTTAAAGCCTTCCTAGAAAGAGAAGGTTTTGATGTCTTCTTGGGAAAAGGCGATGGGAGAGTGTCCTTTCCAGGACAGGTCATAGGGTGTAATTTCTCCTCTGCTAAGGTAGATGAAGACGTAGGGGGGGTTCTATTCATAGGCGCTGGATATTTCCACCCAATAGGAGTAGCCTTAACGATTAAAAAACCCACCCTAGCCATAAATCCTTACAGCGGAGATGCAATATGGGTAGATAAAGAAGCGGAGAAGATGATAAGGAAAAGGTGGGCACAAATAGCAAAAGCCTATGATGCCAAGAGATTCGGAGTTATTATAAGCACGAAAAAAGGTCAACTGAGAATTGGGGAAGCAAGAAGAATACTAGAACTCCTCAAAAAGCATGGGAAAGAAGGGCAGCTTATAGCAATGAACCACATAAGTTATCCTGCCCTAGAAGGATTCGACTTCGATGCGTATGTTGTTGTAGCATGCCCAAGGGTTCCAATAGATGATGTAGAAAACTGGAGGAAACCAGTACTAACCCCAAAGGAACTAGAAATTTTGCTAGGGTTAAGAGAAGATTACGAATTTGATGAAATCTTGGGAGGAGAAAGAAGGAAAGATGAACCTCTGGGAATAAGCTTGAAGCTCCCAAAGCCTTTATAAATTAAAAGCTCGAATTTTCTTCCATGAGTATCGTTGACACTGTGGTTTATGCCCTCCTTGTCATTGTTTATTATATGTTCTTAAAAACGGCCTTAGAAGTATTTACGTATAAAAAATTAAGGAATTATTCAATTTTGATGATCTCGATTCTCGGAGTTGTTGTTTCTCTCAAAATAGACCTGTTTTTGGGAATATTAGTGTTATTTATAATCCTCCTACGACCAATAAAATTAAACTTAAAAGAAGCCTTTGTTGTCGCACTCACAGCAGAATTTGGATTTCTTCTTGGAGTGGTTGTGATAATGTTTATATTAACAACCGCTGGCACTGTATTTGGGATAGAGGGGTTAGAGCTTAATATGACATGGGAAGAACTTTTCCACTACATAACAACTCATCCATAGGTGGTAGAATGAAAAAGAAACATCTTGCAATGATTCTCTCAAATCTTAAGGGTTTTAAGGATCCCAAGCCAGAACTGGAGCAGTATAAAACCCCAGGGGACGTTGCAAGTGAACTTCTTTGGTTAGCTTACACACTAGGGGAAGTTAAAGACAAAGTTATAGCTGATTTAGGAGCCGGAACAGGAGTTTTGAGTATAGGAGCAAGTTTAATGGGTGCAAAAAAGGTTTATGCAATAGACAAAGATGGAAATGCTTTAAAAATAGCAATAGAAAATGCCAAAACTCTTGAGATCACAAATATAAACTTCATTGAAAGCGATGTTAGCGACTTTAATGTTAAAGTGGATATAGTGATAATGAACCCTCCTTTTGGAAGCCAAAACCCAAAAGCAGACAGACCCTTTCTTTTAAAGGCTTTCGAGATTAGTAATGTTGTGTATTCTATCCACCTAGCAAAATCCGAGGTAAGGAAATTTATAGAAGCTTTTATAAGAGACAACGGATTCAAGATAACTCATCGCATGACCTTGCCTTTTGAGATCCCAGCTCAATTTTTCTTCCATAAAAAGAAGCTCGAAAGAATTCTAGTTGACATATATCGTTTTGAGAGGGAATAAAGATGGGAAAACTTAAACTAAGCGACAGACAACTATATGCACTCATTGAAGCAATTAAGCTTGGTGAAGAGGTAAAGCCAAGCCAACAAGCGAAGAGAAAGGCCTTTGCAAAGTACAAGATTAATGGGTGGGAAAACTCAAAGTTAACCGGAATATTTTACTCTATCCAGCGTAGACTTGGAGTTATAGACGAAATTATCGAAGAACTTGTAGGGACTTCTCCTCTTATCTTAGACCCATGGTTGAGGGCAACGCTTAGAGTTGCCATAGAAGTCGCTATTTTTAGGAATCCTAATGAAAAAACACGAGGTCATTTAAAGGGCCTAGCACAGTTTCTCTCTAAGAGAACACATCCATATGTGGGTTATTATTACTACGATCTCCTTCCAAAAATTTTAAACTATATTCCTAAGCTCGATAGCGAAGAAAAAAAGCTCAAATGGGAATATCTATTTCCCGAATGGTTCATAAGGAGAATGAGAAGCCTTATTGGAGAAGAGACTGAAGACCTTCTTAAAGCACTCAACGACACCCTTCCAATGAGCATAAGGATCAACCTTCTCAAAACAAACATGAAAGAGGTAGAGGAATATCTTGAAAGTAAAAATATTCGTTTTGAGAGAAGCAGACGAGTTAAGACCGTGTTGAGACTCTCAGATGCTTTTAATCCAGAATGGCTCTTTAACAAAGGATTTGCCCTACCTCAAGAGGAAGCCTCTGCAATGGCTTCCCTAATTCTAGCCCCGAAACCCGGAGATGTTGTTGTAGATCTAGCAGCAGCTCCAGGTGGTAAAACTGCCCACATGGCAGAGATTATGATGAACACGGGCGTGATTTATGCCTTCGACATTGAAAAACAAAGGATAAAGCGCATGGAAGAAGTATTAAAGAGAACAGGTGTTAAAATTACAAAAATTATCAAGGCAGATGGAAGAAAAGCCCCTGAAATTCTAGGAAAAGAGATAGCAGATAAAGTTCTCCTCGATGCTCCCTGCACAAGTGATGGAACTATAGCAAAAAACCCTGAACTTAGATGGCGTTTAAGAGAGAAGAATATCCCAAAGGTAGTATCCATCCAAAAAGAGCTCCTTGAAAGTGCATGGGAACTCTTGAAACCTGGAGGCAGACTCTTGTACTCAACATGTTCAATGCTGAGAGAGGAAAACGAGGAAGTCGTAGCATGGTTCCTCAAACGCCACAGTGAGGCAAAGTTGGTTCCTTTAGAGGGACCCTATGATGAAGGCTTTCTCCCTGGCACTATGAGAGCATGGCCCCATAGACATAAGACCATCGGCTTTTTCTATGCTCTAATAGAAAAAGAATGAAATTAGATCTCTTTCCCTTCAATTCTTACCCTAAGCTCCTCAGCAAACCAATTTACCCTTTGTGGGAATGGTATCTCTATTCCCTCTCTTTCGAGAGTATCCTTTATCCTCTGGAGTATTTGAGTTCTTACATTAAACCACTTCTCACTAGGTGCCCATGCTCTAACAGCTATGTGGACACCATTATCTCCAAGGTTATCTACAAAAACTGCCGGCTCAGGTTCTGCTAAGACGTATGGCATCTCATCAAGCATTTCCTTTATGAGATTAATGGCTTTCTGGATGTCTTCTTTATACGCTATGGTTACAATAATATCAACTCTCCTCGCAGGGTATTTCTGGAGATTTTTTATATCGCTGTTAAAGAGCTTTTCATTTGGAATCCTTACTAAAAGGCCATCCCACGTTCTTATTCTAGTGGAGAGTATTCTTATATCGTGGACAATGCCCGAATAACCACCAACTTCAACAGGATCCCCAATTTTGAGAGGCTTATCAAAATACATGAAAATTCCCGAAACGAAGTTTGCAACAACAGTCTGAGAGGCAAATCCCAAAATAATACCTGTTATACCCGCTGCTGCTAATAAGGTGGTTAATTTTCCTGTGAACCCTGCTATATTAAGAGCTATAAAAAACGCTAAGATAACCAAGATATAATAAAAGAGCTTTGCTTTAAGTTGAACTTCTGGAAGCCTTTGTTGAGGAGTACGCATTATCCAATAGTCCTTTGACTTCTTAGCAAGAAGGTAAGAGAAGTAAAAGACTAAGGATGCCGTTAGCAGATTGCTTAAACTTGTTCCCAAAACTTCATAAGAAAGAATTCCAAGAGCGTCAAATGAATACACAACTGAGATTATGATGATTAAGTTATGGAGGGTTGACGCTGTATCTTCGTTCACTATCCATACGTACTTGGTGCTTCTTGAAAGGTTAATAAGATATCTCTTGACGATCTTAGCAAACACAAGACCAATCAAAAGAATTAACAGCGCTTTAATCACTGTACCTATAGTTAAAGTCAGAAAAAGATTCTCACCAAATATTCCCTGTTCAAAAATAGTGGATACATTAGTAACATTCATCTCTCACCACCTCATGAGAAAGTTTGGAAGAGCTAATTCAGTTCCCACGGATTTTAATCCCTCTTTTGGAGGCCTTCCGGTATTATTAACTTCTGGGATGTGGTCTTTAATCGTGATAACAAGCAGTGGATAATATGCTTTTTTATCCTCATAATACATTGGAGTCCCTTTTATTGGAATTACCACTCTCTCAAGCGATTTCCACTCAGTGGATGGATTCGAGACGATCAATTTTGCTACTCCCAAACTATCCGGTTCCTCCAGATAAAAGGGGCTTATGTGATATCTACTTATAATCCCCGATTCTAGTGTCCCGTACAAAGCATATTTCTCCCTGCCTAATATGAAATGGTCTATAGTTAGGTTTCCAACCTTTACATCAATCTCTATAGGGGCCTCAACGAATCCAATTAAAGAATCCTGTGGAGGAAGTACAACTGGTTCCTTAAATTTTATCATGAGAAGTTTTACTCCATAACCAGTTGCAGGAGAGGGCAATATTCTGAGCTTTTCTTCACTATTTTTAATAAGTCTCTCCACATTGTCCCGCCTATACCTGATGACTCCACCTTTGTCCTCAAGGAGATGGATTTTTCTCCCGGCAATTCGTATAAACTTAGTTTTTAATTCATGTTCCTCAAACATGTTAGGAAATATGAAAGAAAAGATATAAGTTTTGCTCAAATCTTTTCAAACCCTATGTCCTCTATTTTTATGTGTGTAAAGATGTTCACGCCTTCACTGATAAAAACACCTTTGCTCTCTATAGGAACTGGAAGTGCTGCTGTTAATGTAGCTTCGCCTTGTCCTTGGGCATTTCCAAAGGTGTATGTCCATCTAACATTAGACACTCTGAATGATTTTCCTCCTAGGGTAATAGTTCCGTCAGGGTTTATTTCATAGTTAAACATATACCCCATGACTCCCCACGAGTCTTTCTTAGCTTTGTAAAGATCCTCTCCTGCAATTGCCTCCCATATTCCAAAGGTATAGAAGCCATACCAGCTCGTATAAATATTGCCCACATCAGGAATATTAGAAATTATCCCAATATCTCCCTCCTGATATGGCATTGAGCTCATATCTCCGACTGCTGCAGGATTATAGAAAAGGAATTTTTGATCTCCATATGTTATTGATATTCCAATAACATCTCCGCCCCCCATGTATACTGCTCCATATAGTGTCATGAAGTCAAGAGAAGGTAGAAGGAAGAATGTATCACTATCTTTAGTCCTCTCCTTTACCCAAACTTTAAATTCTAGTGGATTTTCCATCCCCTCCCCTTTAATGGGGGTTATCTTTCCATAATATTCATAGACTTCAAATTCGCCTAGATCAACCTTCTGCTGTTCTCCTGTCTCCATATTAATCTGATTTCCATATACATGTATTTTCACTTTTCCACGTTTCTTTTCCACTTCATATTCGTAAATCTCTCCTCCTTCTTCCGTTCTAACCCGAAGATAGTATTTAATGTAAACTATCAGATACTGTTCCCCATCTATTGTTACTGGATGATAAGCATCCCAAGGAGTTTCCCAAATTGCAGGAGCTTGAGTTTCGGTGGAGGTTTCTGGTGGAGACTCCGTTGTGGTATACTCCTCAGTTTCTGTGACAGACTCACTTTGACTTTCAGTATAGCTTTCTATGACACTGCTTGCTTCTTCCTTAATGCTCTCAGTAATCTTTTCCCCACCTATACAGCCGCTAATTATCACAAGCCCTACTAAAAGCAGGGCCAGAGTGTAGCCAATTTTCCTCATCATTCCCACCCCTAAGAAGTCCGCAAAAAACAAAGCGGACAAGAATATAGTATAAAAATTATTAAGGCACGTAAGTATAAATAGTTTTCTAAATCTTCAAATAAATTCCCAAGATCAAAAAAGAATCTAATGGTTAAGATTTTAATAGATGCGGATTCTCCAAAATTTCAAAGAAGGATATCCACCTCAGCCCTCTATCTTCTGCTATCATCTTTGGTATGTCAACAGCTAGGGGCACTTTTTGGATCACCGCAATATCCGAACTTGCAACTACTTCAAACCTCTTTAAATCATGATCTGGAGCTTTAGATAGCTCGACTTTTCCAGGAACCTTGAACCTCACCATGATTTCTTCAGTTAACTTAGCTATTTCTCCACTTCTGCTCACAGGAGAATCGTATAAAAACCATACTTCTTTAACCCCCATATTACTCAAAAACCCTACCAGTAGCTCAAGGATTTTTGACGTATCCTCATGTAGCCTGTAACCTCTTTGATGTTTTAAATCTCTTAAAAAGCCATCTTCACATAGAATTGCCTTTCCTTCCAGTAGAGATTCAAGAGTTATCAAGACATTAAATCCATCGATGCCAATAACTTTCCCCCTGAGCCCATCTTTTTTTAGCAGTTTCCTTTTCCTTTCTTCAATTTCCTTATCTGAGAAAACACATCTCATTAAAAAGTATCTCTCTTTGGAAGTGAGAAGATAGTGGTTAGCCACGAATTCAAGAGCATACTTTTTCCTATACCCTCGATTCAGCAGATATTTCAAATCCTCGTAAGCCAAAAATAACATTATACCACCTTTTCTAAGATTTCGTCACCAGCGTGTATCCTAATCCTAACTCTCCCACTCAAAAGAGAGCTTTTAACTTTCTTTGTAAGGATCTCATCCACCTGGAATATCCCAGCTAAATGCTTCATCCAAGCTTCCACGAGAATAGGGGCCTCATGATCCCCTTCTTTTATCTCCACTTTGTCTATAGCTAATGCGGAAACTGCATGTATATCCACCTTATCCCTCTTGTAGGCCAATCTGCTTCTTCCCTCCTCCATATCACAGCCATCTGCTATGGTGACACAGCTCCCCTCAATTGTCGTACATGGAACAGCTTCATCATGGGTGTAGATGGCATTTAAAGTAAGTGCCTTTAGAAGAAGCCAATCTTCCTTCTCGAATTTTTTAGCGAGGTCATCTACCATGGGTTCAGCCAAAAGAACACTAAACTGATAGTGATTATCCCTGTGAATCATATTTCCGATATCATGAAACAGGGCTCCAAAAGCCACTATAAACTTGCTCCATTCAAAAGACTTACCGAGTTGCTCAGCTGTAGTCTTGATTCCAAACCTTTTGAGAATATTCAAGACCTCAAGAGCTCTTCTTGTAGTTAAAAGCACATGTATAGCACCATGATCATTAAACCGATAAATATTGAGGACTATGTAGTTTGTTGTATCAAAATAGTGCCTATATTCCCTGTAAGTCATCTCATAAAGAGAGTAAAGTTCATCATTCTCTAAAAGCCTCTTTATCTCACCCAAAAGCTGTTCTTCGGTGTACATTTTCTCACCTCCGTATCTAGAAGGAATTCATTGAATTTAAAAGTTTTTGAAGAGAAGAAATAAGAATCTGGAGCCCAGCGATTTGGTAGCCCCGCGGGGATTCGAACCCCGGTCGCGGGATCCAGAGTCCCGCATGCTTGGCCGCTACACCACGGGGCTGCGCCCGATGTTAAGTTAAGTGAGGGATTTATAAACCTTACCAGTACCAAGAAAATATATCTTTTAACACTTTTTTGTTAATTTTTATTAGAAACATTTTTATTTTTGCTATTTAAGTGTTTATCGGTGATAGTGTGAAAACAGTCATATGCCCATATTGCGGTTTTGGTTGCAAACTTCTTGTTGATCCTCAAACATTAATTGTTAAACCCCACAAAGGCAAACCAAACAGAGGAAAGCTATGTCCAAAAGGGCTTTACGCAATAGAGTTTGCTCTCTCAAAAGACAGGGTCAAAAAACCATTAAAACGAGATAAAAAATTTTTAAGACCAATAACATGGGGAGAAGCTATTGAAGAAATTTCCCATAGACTTCTCGAAATAAAGGAGTTCTACGGACCAGATGCCGTGGCCTTCATAGCCTCCTCAAAGATCACCAACGAAGAAAATTACCTCCTCCAGAAAATTGCAAGACTCTTTGGAACTAATAACATTGACAACTGTGCAAGACTCTGCCACGAAGCAAGTGTTCATGCACTTAAAACAACTGTAGGGACTGGTACTCAAACAAATCCCTATGAAGATCTAGAGAACTTTGGAGCCATACTTATCTGGGGCTATAATCCTGCTGAAACCCATCCTGTAATCATACACTATATAAAGAGTGCTAAAAAGAAGGGTGCCAAAGTAATTGTCGTTGATGTCCGTGAGACAATTACAATGAATTTCGCTGATTATAAGTTTATCATAAAGCCTGGCACCGATATAGTACTTGCCAATGCCATGATACATACTATCATCAAAGAAGAACTCTATAACGACGAGTTCATTAAAAGCAGGACTACTGGTTTTTCAGAGATTAGAATGGCCACCATGAAATATACCCCTCAATATGCAGAAAAAGTTACTGGAGTCCCTGCATCACTTATCCAAAAGGCTGCAAAAGACTTTGCTTTAGCTGGAAGCGGAGCCATTATGTGGGGCATGGGGGTAACCCAACATGTTTCTGGAGTTGAAAACGTCCTTGCTATTATAGACCTTGCTCTTCTTCTGGGATATATTGGAAATAAGGGTGGCCTTTATCCAATGCGAGGACAAAACAATGTCCAAGGAGCAGCTTATATGGGTGCCCTTAGTGAATTTTTACCTGGATACATACCTCTAGAAAATGAAAAGTTTAGGAAAAGAGTTGCCTCACTCTGGGGTGTTGAGGATCTTCCAACAGAAAGAGGTCTCTACTTAACTGAACTTTGGGACGCAATAGAAAGAGGAGACATAAAAGCGCTTTATATCGTGGGGGAGAATCCTGCCGTTAGTGAGGCCAACTTCACCAGGGTTAGAAAAGCCCTCAGAAAGCTAGATCTTTTGGTGGTACAAGATTTGTTCATTACACGTACAGCTAAGTATGCCCATTATATTCTCCCTGCTTCAGCTTTTTGTGAAAAAGAAGGCTCCTACATGAACAGTGAACGCAGGCTCCAATGGAGTGAGAAAGTTTACGAGCCTCTAGCAGACTCTAAACCTGACTGGGAGATACTAACACTACTAGGAAAGGCTCTTGGATTGCCTGGCTTTGAGTACTCTAGCGTGGAGGAAATAACAGAAGAATACTTCCACTTATTTCCCGAACTAGAAGAGAAGAGCGTAAAAGATCTTAAAGAAGGAAAAGAAATGTTTTTACCAAAGAAAAGACTTCACACATGGGAGTTTGCAACTCCAGATGGGAAAGCACGATTTATAGCTGTGGAACAAATTCCTCCATGGGAGAGCACCAACGGAGAATATCCATTCGCCCTAACAACAGTAAGACTCATAAGTCACTACAATACGGGTGAAATGACATTGAGGAGTCCCTCTTTAACTAAGCTCATGGGAGAACCAAAAATCCTGATAAATGTAGAGGATGCAAAAGATCTTGAGATAGAGGACAATGATCTCGTGGAAATTGAAACAAGACGAGGGAAAATACGTATGAGGGTGAAAATCGGAAAAGTAGCCCGTGGAGTAGTAGCAGTTCCATTTCATTTTAAAGCCAATAAGATTACCAATAATGCCCTTAACAAGGCTGGAACACCAGAATTTAAATTTTCAGCGGCAAAGATAAGAAAACTTAAAAGTGGAAAGCCCATTCTGGATAATTACCTGTAAGACAGGCCAAACATAGCTCTCCTTTTCCTACAGCTTTTTTTAGTCCATTCACACTAAGATATGCTAGGCTATCTGCGTTTATGGCTTTTTTAACTCTATCAATGCCCCCAAACGCTGCTATCAACTCATGCCTAGTTGGAATGTCTATCCCCATATAACAAGGATGTCTTATCGGTGGAGATGCTATTCTCACATGAACTTCCTTCGCCCCAGCCTTCCTTAACATCGCCACAATTCTTCTCATTGTGGTCCCTCTAACTATAGAATCATCAATGAGAACTACACGTTTTCCACTGACAATCTCCCTGACAGGAGAAAGCTTGAGTTTTACTTTAAGTTCTCTATAAAACTGGCCAGGCATTATGAAAGTTCTACCTATGTAACGGTTCTTTATTAATCCCTCAGCGTAGGGTATTCCACTTACCTGAGAAAACCCTAGTGCAGCGGCCCTCCCTGAATCAGGTACGGGTATGACGACATCCGCATTTGCTGGGCTTTCTCGTGCAAGTTCACGACCCATTTTAACACGAGCTGAATACACACTTACATCATCAAGAACACTATCTGGCCGAGCAAAATATATGTACTCAAAAACACAGTGATGGTGTTTCTCCTTAACTAAGACCTTATTTTCAACCCCATCAGAGATTAAAAACACCTCTCCAGGTGTAACGTCCCTGATATCTTCAACAAAAAGTCTCAAAGCAGAGTCTTCCGATGCAAAATAATGACCATCTCCTATACCATAACTGAGGGGCCTGAACCCAACCGGATCTCGGGCAACTAAGATTTTACCATCAAAAAGAAAAGCAACAGAATAAGCTCCTTTAACCTCATTAAAGACTTCTCTCATAGCTTCAAACTCATCACCCGTCTCTTTGAAGTGCCAGAGAAAAGAAATCCCCAAAAGTTCTGAATCAACCGAGTGCTTAAATTTAACACCTTTTTTCTCATATTTCCTCCTTAAAGGGAGAAAATTAGTAAGTGTGCCATTATGAGCTACTGCTATTTTCTTCCCACGGCAAGAAGTTTCGAGAGGTTGAGTTTCATTAAGAGAGCCTGAAGTAGAGTAACGCACGTGGGCAATAACCATGTTTGATTTGAGTCTTGATAGTTCGTTGCCTCGAAAAACTTCAGAGACTAGTCCCCTACCAGCCAAAGTTCGTATTTTGTGTCTCCATACACTTATTCCTGCACTCTCTTGGCCACGATGTTGAAGAGCAATAAGGGCATAGTATGCCTTCTTAGGAGCATTTTCGGTTTTGGCTGCAAAGATTCCACATTTTTCCCTCATAACTTCCCCTCACAAAATATTGACTTATAAATGTTAATCAAATCCTAGCACTGAGAGCATTTTAACATCACTGACTTAAAAAGTTTGCCCTATTGTTTAACATTAAACTGTCAAAATAAAGCTTAAATACAGTATAATTTTACATGAACATGGTGATAGTTATGGAAATTTATGAGGGCAAAGCTAAGAAGGTAATCCTCTTGGATGACGGAAAGGTCATAATGGAGTTTAAAGACGATGCAACAGCTTTTAACGGGAAGAAAAAAGCACAGTTCAAAGGCAAAGGATGGCTTAACGCTCAAATAAGTGCCATTCTCTTCAAAGTACTTGAAGAAAAGGGTATCAAAACCCACTTCATAGGGGTCGCTGGTGACAACAAGCTCATTGTAGAGAAGCTCAAGATGTATCCAGTTGAAGTCGTCGTTAGAAATGTGATTGCTGGAAGTCTGAAAAAAAGACTACCCTTAGAAGAGGGTACAGAACTTCCAGAACCAATAATAGAGCTCTATTATAAAAATGACGATCTTGGAGATCCTATGATAAACCATTACCATGCAAAAGTCCTTGGAGTAAGTGAGAGAGAACTTAAAGAAATCGAAAATATAGCCCTAAAGGTAAATGATATCTTAAAAGAGTATTTCGCTCAAAGAGGGATAATCCTAGTTGACTTTAAACTCGAATTCGGCAAAAATGAGAGAGGCGAGATAATCCTTGGAGACGAAATAAGTCCAGATACTTGCCGTTTCTGGGATGCCGAAACAAAAGAGAGTCTCGATAAAGACGTTTTCCGCTTTGACAAAGGAGAGCTTATAAATGCTTATGAAGAGCTCTATAAGCGTCTCACCGCATAAACACCCTTTCTTAATCTGTTTTTTATATTTTAGTTCCAATATAAAGTTATAGAAGAGAACTAAAGCCTTACCCTATAATTATCAACTATTATCCCCTTATCCTTTGTAACCTTTCCAATCTCAAAGCTCGGATAATACTTGTTCAGCGTTTCAAGCGCGTTTTCTTTGTCTTTTTCATCTACAACGACGATAAAACCAACTCCCATGTTGAACACTTTAAACATCTCATCTAAAGGCACGCCATTCTCGTGAATTAGCTTGAAAATTCCACGTATTTGGGGCATTTTAAGAGAAAACCCATAGTTAGTGATGCGCTTTAGATTAAGCAAGCCCCCACCGGTAATGTGCGCCAGACCATGAACCTCAACACTCTCAAGGAGTTCTAAAACTGGTTTGACATAAATCCTTGTGGGTTCAAGCAGATGCCTCCACAGAGGTTTTTCATCGTACTCATACTCAAGACCATACTTTGGAATAAGAAGCTTACGAGCCAACGTTAATCCATTTGAATGTATTCCCGAGCTTTCTATCCCTATCACGACATCCCCAGGCTTTACTTTTTCACCAGTGATAACTTTGGTCTTTTCAACAACTCCTATAGCGGTCCCAGCTAAATCTAGCCCCTCAATTAAATCGGGCATTACAGCTGTTTCTCCGCCCACAATTGCAATACCTGCCTGCTTTGCCCCTTCATAAAGCCCTTTGGCTATTTCTTCAAAAATTTGATCATTTGGCTCTTTAACTGCTAGATAATCAACCAGAGCCACAGGTTCAGCTCCCACACATATCAAATCGTTTACATTCATTGCTATCATGTCTATTCCAATAGTATCGAACTTCCCCATTGTTTCTGCCACGAGGATTTTTGTTCCAACTCCATCCGTCGTCATTGCAAGATAAAAACTTCCAAAATCCATAAGTGCAGCGTAATGACCAATATCTTCTTTTGGTTCGCCAATTTTTCCTCTTCTAAACTCAAAGGTGGCCTTTGCAAGGGAAATAATACTTTTCAAAGCTTTTTGAGTTTTTTTATCATCAACACCAGCTTGAGCATATGTCAGCATGAACATCACCAAGATTTGATCTTGTGAAGAGTTTAAAAAATTTGCCATGTTAATGTAGATTTAATATAATTATTTTTATTATTTAAACATTTTAATGTCTAAAAATGATTATAAGTATCGGAGGCGATACTTAGTATCGGGGGCGATACATATGCTATTTGAGCCACGACCTAAAACACGAAGAGAGGAAATTTTTGACCGAGAAAAGGAGATAACAGAAGTAATTAAATCAATTGAAAACTATCCCATAACCTTAATCCTCGGAATTAGACGAGTTGGTAAGTCTTCTGTTTTAAAAGTAGCACTTAACGAGAGCAACACAGTTGGAGTTTATATTGATGCTAGGAAACTGTACACAAACGTGGGAGGGTGGATCACAAAAGATGAACTCAAGCGAGAGCTTGGAAATGCACTATTGAATCTAAAACCAAAGATTCTAAAGCCCCTACTCTCATATCTTAACATATCAAAAGTATCAGTAAAAGGATTTGAATTTTCATTTAAGGAGCAAAATCTGGTGGAAATCCTAGAAAAGCTCAATAAGTTTGGAGAAGAGAAAGGCAAAACTATTGTGCTTGCTTTCGATGAGGCTCAATATCTAAGATTCTATGGCACAAAAGGAGGTAAAGAATTCCTAGCTTTGGTGGCATACGCCTATGATAATCTGCCTAGAATACACTTTGTTTTTACTGGTTCAGAGATTGGCCTCTTACATGACTTTTTAGGGTTTGAAAATCACGAAGCGCTTCTTTTCGGTAGAATACACAACGAAATTACCATAACACCATTTACAAGAGAAAAGTCTCTTGAGTTTCTTAAGAGAGGATTCAACGAGGTCAACTTAAAAGTGAGAGAATGGGAACTAGAGAGAGCAGTTGAGGTCTTGGATGGAATTCCAGGGTGGTTGGTTGAATATGGATTCCACTATCTCCACACAAAAGATTCTAAGAAGGCACTGGAGCTCACTATGAGAAAGGCACAACAAACAATGTTAGAAGAAATCAAAGAGCTAGAAAAGAGGAGCAGGAGATACACATTTATTTTAAAAGCTGTAGCTTTAGGATTCAATCGCTGGGAGAAAATAAAAGGATATCTTGAGGCTCACGAAGGCAGGATAACAAATGCACGGTTTTCCTCTTTGCTTAAAAATCTTGAAAGAATGAGTTGGATAAAAAGTGAATTTAAAGATGGAAAAAAGCTATACTCAATAACCGACCCTGTGATAGAACGAGTTTTGAGAGAGCTCTAATATCCCGTTCTATTGCCTTTTAAAAATTTTATCATTTTTATGTTCAAAAACTCTTAAATATTTCTATAGTTTTAACATACAAACGTCAATAAATTTAGGTGATACCCATGATAAGTATTAGAGACGAAATTGGAACTCCCTTAACTGATTCTGCTGTCAAGATAATGCTCCTTGGAAGCGGTGAGCTTGGAAAAGAGATAACTATTGAAGCCCAAAGATTAGGAGTTGAAGTTATCGCAGTTGATCGATATCCAAATGCTCCTGCAATGCAGGTAGCCCATAAGGCCTATGTGGGTAATATGAAGGATAAAGACTTCCTCTGGAGCATTGTAGAGAGAGAAAAACCTGATGCAATAGTACCGGAAATAGAAGCTATAAACCTTGACGCTCTATTTGAGCTTGAAAAGGAGGGCTATTTTGTTGTCCCAAATGCAAAGGCCACGTGGATTGCAATGCACCGTGAGAGAACCCGAGAAACACTCGCAAAGGAAGCAAAGGTTCCAACTTCTCGTTACGCATACGCAACAACCCTAGATGAGCTTTATGATGCATGTGAGAAGATAGGATATCCATGCCACACCAAGGCCATAATGAGCTCCAGTGGGAAGGGATCTTACTTTGTAAAAGGGCCTGGGGACATACCAAAGGCATGGGAAGTTGCAAAAAAGAAAGCTCGTGGCAGTGCTGATAAAATAATAGTTGAAGAACATATAGACTTTGATATCGAAATAACCGAACTGGCAGTGAGACACTTTGACGAGAATGGGAAGATAGTTACTACTTTCCCAAAGCCAGTCGGCCATTACCAAATTGAAGGAGACTACCACTCAAGCTGGCAACCTGCAGAGATAAGTGAAAAGGCCGAGCGTGAGGTGTATAGAATAGCCAAGAAGATCACTGATGTTCTCGGAGGTCTTGGAATCTTTGGTGTGGAGATGTTTGTTAAAGGAGATAAAGTATGGGCCAACGAAGTTTCTCCAAGGCCTCATGACACAGGAATGGTGACTATGGCATCTCATCCTACTGGCTTCTCTGAATTCGGACTCCACGTTAGGGCAATCTTAGGCCTCCCAATCCCAGCGGTAGAAGAAAATGGCATTAGAAAGTTCCCAATTCTAACCCCTGCAGCCACCCATGTGATTCTTGCAAACCAAGAGGGCTTTGGTCCAAGATTCAAGAAGGTTTTTAGTGCATTAAACGTTCCAAACACAACTATTAGGTTCTTTGGAAAGCCCGAAGCCTATAAAGGAAGGCGTCTTGGTGTTGCCCTTGCGTGGGATAGTGACGTCCAGGTCGCGAAGAAAAAGGCAGAAAGAGTTGCTCACATGGTGGAACTCAAAACAAGAAGTGGAGAATGGCAAAGCCAAGAGTTCATTAAAAAGAAACACTTACTTTAGCCTTGAAATCACAAGAAAGAAATTTAGAGGGGCAGATTAAACCTCCATACTCATCCTTTCATTTTCTCCCTGTAGTCTTCAAGCTTTTGCCTAAGTTCTTCATCTTTCAGTGCTAAAATCTCAATAGCAAGCAACGCTGCATTTTTTCCATTATCTATTCCAACTGTAGCAACCGGGACTCCTGGAGGCATTTGGGCAATGCTCAAGAGAGAATCCAAACCACCAAGCTTTGCTGAGACTGGCACTCCTATCACAGGCTTTATTGTATGAGCCGCTATCACCCCTGGTAAAGCAGCGCTTAAACCTGCTATGGCAATAAAGACATCATAGTCTTTTTTTGCCAGTTTCTCAACTTTTTCCGGGTTTCTGTGAGCGGATGCCACCTCTACATCGTAGTCAACTTCGAATTCATCAAGCACTTTTGTAACCTTCTCCGCAATGTGAGAATCACTTTTACTCCCCATGACCACAAGCACTTTCATTATATCACCACATCCCTCTAGAGGTTTACCCTTATAAATTTTATCATTTACATGTTAAAACAAAGCTTAAAAACAATATATTTTAACAAATTCATGGTGAAGATCATGCGCGTTTTGCTCGTAGGTGCAGGTGGAAGGGAGAGTGCAATCGCTGAGGCTCTTTCAAGAGATTCAGAGGTTTATGTAGTTGCAAAACACCTAAATCCTGGGATTAAAAGAATTGCAAAGGAATATGGCCTTACTAAAGAGACTGATGTTCAAAAAGTCCTCGACTTCGCTTTAAAATGGAGAGTAGATTTAGCATTTATTGGGCCTGAGGCCCCTCTTGAAAAGGGCATTGTCAATGTTCTTGAGGAAAATGGGATTCCAACAGTTGGCCCTTCAAAAGAAGCAGCTCAACTTGAAACAAACAAAGCCTTTGCAAGAGCATTAATGGAAAAGTACAAAATTCCAGGAAGAAAGCTATTCAAAGTTTTCAATAACGTTGCTGAGATGAAAGCATGGATAGATGAATTTGGAAAGCCTGTTGTTGTTAAACCTCTTGGACTTACCGGAGGCAAAGGAGTTAAAGTCGTCGGCTACCAGCTCAAAGACAATGAAGAGGCAAAGGAATATGCAAAGGCCTTGATAGAGAAGGATGGGAAAGTCCTCGTTGAGGAAAGAACTGATGGCGTGGAGTTCACGTTCCAAGTTTTCACAGATGGAAAGAAAGTTATTCCAATGCCTTTGGCTCAAGATTATCCACATGCATATGAGGGTGATGTGGGCCCAATAACAGGAGGTATGGGTTCTTATTCCTGCGAGGATCATTTACTACCATTTGTACCAAGAGAAGATTATCACAAAGCTCTTGAGACTCTGAAAAAAACAGTTGAAGCTATGTATAAAGAGGGAACTCCTTACAAAGGTATTCTATATGGCCAGTTTATGCTTGCAAACGATGAACCAAAGATTATAGAGTTTAATGCCCGTTTTGGGGATCCAGAGGCCATGAACGTTCTACCAATTTTGAGAACTTCTCTTGTAGAGATTGGAGAAGGCATCATTGATGGCAATCTAAAGAAAGCGGAGTTTGAGAAAAAAGCCACTGTTGTGAAGTATATAGCACCCAAAGGTTATCCCACTGATCCAATCAAGGGAGTTAAAGTTCAAATCAGCGAGGATAAAATCAGGGAAGAAGGGGCTAAGGTCTACTATGCCTCGGTAGATGAAAACTTCACAATGCTTGGCTCAAGAGCCCTAGCAATCGTTGGAATTGCCAATTCTCTCGAAGAAGCGGAAAAAATAGCCTCTGCAGGGATAAAGCATGTAAAGGGTGAAATTTTCTACCGCGCCGATGTAGGAACTAAAGAGAGCATCGCAAAAAGGATTGAACTCATGAAAACAATTAGAGGTGAGTGAGATGATTGAAAGAGAGCAGATTCTAGAGGTTTTAAAAAATTACGATAAAGAGAACATAATTATCGGGGCGATTGGGAGCCACTCTGCCCTCGACATAGCAGATGGAGCCAAGGCTGAGGGATTCAAAACTCTTATTGTTTCCCAAAGGGGAAGACACAGAACCTATACAGAATATTTCAAAGAAAAAACAACAAAGGACGGGCTAACAAAGGGCTTTATTGATGAAGTAATTGTATTGGAAAAGTTCGGTAAAATCATTGATATTCAAGAAGAGCTGAGGAAGAAAAACGTTATCTTTATCCCTAACCGTTCCTTTGTAGTCTATACGGGCATTGAGAAGGTAGAAAACGAATTCCTGGTGCCTCTGTTTGGAAGCAGAAACCTACTAAGGAGCGAAGAGAGAAGTGAAGAAAAGAGCTACTACTGGCTCTTAGAGAAAGCTGGCTTACCTTACCCTGAACCAGTTAAACCAGAGGAAATTGACAATGTGGGTCTCGTTATAGTCAAACTTCCCCACGCAAAAAAGAGGCTTGAGCGTGGTTTCTTCACCGCTGCAAGCTATAAAGAGTTTAGAGAAAAAGCTGAGAAGCTTATAAAGCTCGGTGTAATCACTGAGGAAGATTTGGGCAAAGCAAGGATTGAACGCTATATTATCGGCCCCGTATTCAACTTCGACTTCTTCTACTCACCAATAGATGAAGAAATTGAGCTCCTTGGGATAGACTGGCGCTTTGAGACAAGTCTGGATGGTCATGTTAGATTGCCAGCTCCACAGCAGTTGACTTTACCTGAACATCAGTTTGAACCTGAGTACACTGTTTGCGGTCATGCAAGTTCCACTCTTAGAGAGTCCCTCTTAGAGAAGGTCTTTGATATGGCCGAACGCTATGTTGAGGCTGCAAAGAAGTACTACTCACCCGGCGTTATTGGCCCATTCACACTCCAAACGGCCGTTGACAAAGACTTAAACTTCTACATCTATGATGTTGCTCCAAGAACAGGTGGTGGAACAAACATTCACATGGCAATGGGCCACCCCTATGGAAACGCTCTCTGGAGGAAAGAGATGAGTACCGGAAGGAGGATTGCGCTTGAGATAAAGCGTGCTATTGAGCTGGATGAACTTGAGAAGGTTGTTACATAAGGTGATGATCATGAAATGGAAAGCTAAAGTTGTAGTTCGCTTAAAAGAAGGATTAAACGACCCAGAAGGAAGAGTAATTGGAAAGGCTCTCCAGAATTTGGGCTATAAAATTGATGAGTTGAAGGTTCCAAAGTACTTTGAACTCACTTTTGAAAGCGAAAATCCTGAAAAAGACGTAGAAGAGATGTGCCATCGTTTGCTCGCGAACCCTGTTATACACACGTACGAGTACCAGATAGAACCTTTAGGTGAGTGAGATGCCAAAATTCGCGGTTATAGTATTCCCAGGGACTAATTGTGACTTTGAGACAGTTGAGGCACTTAGAAAAGCAGGAGGAAAAGTGGAGAGAGTCTGGTATAAATCCTCACTCAAAGACTTCGACGGCGTTGTTTTGCCTGGAGGCTTTAGCTATGCTGATTATTTGAGAGCTGGGGCGATAAGTGCTAGAGCAGAAATAATGGAGGAAGTTAAAGCTCTCGCTAACGATGGAAAGCCAATATTGGGAATTTGCAACGGCTTTCAAGTTTTAACCGAGAGCGGCCTTTTGCCTGGGGCATTGAGACCAAACAAGGTTCCAAGGTTTCTATGCAAGTGGGTTTACCTTAAAGTTAATGATACTCAAACCGCATTTACCCAATTCTATGAAGAAGGAGAAGTCATTAGAATGCCAATAGCCCATGCAGAGGGTAATTATTACGCCAATGATTTGAATAAGGTAAAGATAGCCTTCCAGTACAGCGATGAAAAAGGCAACATAAGGGATGATACGAATCCAAACGGTTCACTCTTGAACATAGCGGGAATAAGCAATGAAAAGGGCAACGTTTTGGGAATGATGCCCCACCCGGAGAGGGCGAGCGACCGCTTTTTGGGTAGCGAGGATGGTTTGCGAGTATTCAAATCAATGGTAGAGTATGCTAAGAGGTGATTCTCATGTTTCCTCACGAAGAAGAGCTAATAAAAGAGAGGCTCGACAGAGAGCCGAATGAAGTTGAAAAAGCCATGCTTGAGGTAATGTGGAGCGAGCATGCATCATACAAGTCAAGCAGAAAATGGCTCAAGCTTTTACCAACCAAAAATGAGCACGTAATTCTAGGCCCCGGAGAAGATGCAGGTGTTGTAAAGTTTGACGAAAACACTGCTATAGTCGTTGGAATAGAGAGCCACAACCATCCCTCGGCTGTTGAGCCTTATGGCGGAGCGGCCACAGGAGTTGGAGGAATTGTGAGGGATATACTCTGTATGGGTGCTCGTCCCATAGCTTTGCTCGACCCTATACGCTTCGGGCCGATTGAGAGGGAGCGCAACCGCTATTTGTTCGAGTATGTTGTTAAGGGAATAGCAGATTATGGAAATAGAATTGGTGTCCCAACAGTTGGTGGGGAAACGGAATTTGATGAAAGCTTAGATAACTACACACTTGTGAACGTGGCATGCATTGGTTTAATGAGGCCTGAAGAACTTGTGCACAGTTATGTTGAGGAGAGCGGACTTCTCCTAGTTTTGGTGGGAAACAAAACGGGAAGAGATGGAATTCATGGAGTTACATTTGCGAGCGAAGAGCTAAGCGAGAATGCGGAAGAGGAAGACCGCTCAGCTGTTCAAATTCCAGATCCATTCACAGAGAAACTTTTGATTGAGGCAACTCTTGAGGCCCTTGCAACTGGGAAAGTCAAGGCCCTTAAAGACCTCGGTGGTGGGGGTTTAACATGTGCTTCATCAGAGATGGCCGGAAAGAAAGGTTTTGGAGCCATAATCTATGCAGACAGAGTCCCCCAAAGAGAGCCAAACATGAATCCAATGGAAATTATGATCTCAGAAAGCCAGGAAAGAATGCTCTTTGCCGTTAGAAAGGAAGATGTCACTGATATAGGTAAGATCTTTGAAAAATACGAACTCGAATGGACTATTGTAGGAGAAACCATAGAAGAGCCTCGATACATTGTTTATTGGAATGACGAAAAAATAGCAGACCTCCCTATAGATCTATTAGCAGACGTTCCCATAATAGAGTGGGAAGCTAAACCATATGATATCGAAAAAGATGTACAAACACCAGAAATCAGCGTTGAGGAGGCCCTCCTTGAAGTTCTCTCAAGCCCCAATATAATTAGTAAAGCATGGATATGGCAACAATATGACCATGAAGTTCAGGGAAGGACTGTCTTAAAGCCTGGCCTTGATGCAACAGTTCTCAAGATAAACGACGAATATGGTTTAGCCTTTGTGAGCGATGGAAATCCCTCCTATTCTCACTTAAACCCATATCACGGAGCAATGAGCGCTGTTGCTGAGGTGGTAAGAAACCTCGCTAGCGTTGGAGCAAGACCCCTAGCACTCGTAGACAACCTTAACTTTGCCTCACCTGAAAGGCCCGAAGTTTACTGGAGCTTCATAGAAACCATTAAAGGATTGGCTGATGCAGCAAAAGCTTTTGACCTAGCCTATGTCAGTGGGAACGTTAGTTTCTACAATGAGGTAGGAAACAAACCCATAAAACCAACACCAGTCGTTGCTGGTCTCGGAAAAGTGAAGCTTGAAAACATTACAACAATGGGCTTCAAAGACGAAGGTGATTTAATAGCGGTAGTGGGAACCACCAAAAAAGAGCTTGGAGGAAGCGAGTTTTACAGAATTTTTGGTATCAAAGAGGGAATCGCTCCGAGAGTTGACCTTGAAAGGGAGAAACAAAACGTTGAAGGTATTTTGAAAGCAATCGAGCTCAAGCTTGTCAAAGCTGTTCATGATGTAAGCAAAGGAGGACTAGCCATTGCACTTATAGAAATGGCAATTGCAGGAAATAAGGGATTTGAGATAGACATAACAAAAATCCCGACAGAAGAGGAGCTTTCACCAGTAGAAGTGCTCTTTTCAGAGACTCAAGGACGATTTATAGTGAGCTTCGAAGAAAAGAATCTCGAGAAAGTTAAAGACCTCTTCAATGAGTTTGCTATTATCGGGAAAGTAACAGGAAAAACACTACTATTCAAACATGAAAACAAAGAAACTGCAAGTTTAAACTTGGAGAGTGCTAAAGCACTTCATAACTCACTTCCTGCGCTTTTGGGGGAGTGAAACTTTCTTAATTTTGCAATATTATTTTTGTATTTTTAGACTCTTTCTACCAGAAAACTTTAAAACAAAGTCCCGAACATTTGTTCGGGGAGAATTGTGAGAATAGGAATAGTAGGAAACGGGATAGCAGGGTTAACAGCTGCAATAGCTCTTGCAAAAAAGGGAACTGAGGTTTATATTGTTGGAGACACTATAAAAAAGACGAATTCTTATTTGGCCCAAGCAGGTATAGCATTTCCAATCTTAAGTGGGGACTCTATAAAGAATCATGTTCTCGATACAATAAAAGCAGGTAGGCATCTAAACACTGAAGAAGTCGTTTGGAGTGTTATTTCGAGATCAAGCGAAGCCTATGATTTTTTACTCTCACTTGGAGTGGAATTTGAAGAAAATGAAGTTGAAGGAGGGCATAGTTTTCCCAGGGTTTTCACGATCAAAAATGAAACCGGGAAGCATGTAACAAAGATCCTTTACACATGGGCGAGAGAGTTGAATGTCCACTTCATCAAAGGACTTGCAGAATCATTAGCTATTGAAAACAGCAAATGTTATGGTGTATTTCTTGATGGTGAACTCTTAAGATTCGATGCCACAGTTTTAGCAATTGGAGGCTATACTGCTTTATTCAAATACACAGCTGGATCCCCACTCAATCTCGGTATACTGATTGGAGATGCTGTTATGAAGGGGGCTTTAGCAAGAGATTTAGAATTTGTTCAATTTCATCCCACTGGATTCATTGGGAAGAGTGGAGTAAAGCTCATAAGCGAAGCAGTGAGGGGAGCTGGAGCCAAGCTGGTCAATTCAAATGGGGAGAGGTTTGTCAATGAACTTGAGCCAAGAGACATCGTTGCAAGGGCTATTTATATGCAAATACAGGAGGGAAAGGAGGTTTATTTGGATGCCACTCACGTAGAAGACTTCAAGTTAAGGTTTCCCCAAATATATGCATTTCTCAAACAGGAAGGTATAAATCCTGAGAAAACTATGATACCAGTCTCTCCAATAGCTCATTATTCAATTGGCGGTTTAAATGTTGACATTTATTATAGAACCAACATAAAGAGCTTGTATGCCATTGGGGAAGCTGCTAATAATGGATTTCATGGGGCAAATAGATTGGCAAGTAATTCACTCCTAGAATGTATCGTAAGCGGCCTTGAAGTTTCAAGGACTATTTTTAGAGAGAGACCAAAACTTAGAGAAAATACAGAGCCAGCGAATACTAGCCAAGAAGCCGGGGATGTAGAGCAGATTAGGGAAGTACTTTGGGAACATGCAGGGATTGTGAGAAGTGGAGAAAAGCTCAAGGAAGGTATTAAAAAGCTTAAAAACATTGAAGCAGATGAGAGAATTAAATGCCTCGCAGAAGGGATTCTAAAGAGTGCCTTATGGAGAGAGGAAAGTAGAGGTGTGCACTATAGAGCAGACTTTCCATTCACAAGAGAGGAGTTTAAGAAACCCAGCTTTTGGAGGTGCTAATATGGACTTAATTAAGGAAATTATGCGGCTTAAAGAAGAAAAGAATGCGGTAATATTAGCCCACAACTATCAGCTACCTGAGATACAAGATATAGCTGATTTTTTAGGGGATAGCCTCGAATTAGCAAGAAAAGCTGTAAATGTTGATGCCGACATTATAGTTTTTGCTGGCGTTGATTTTATGGCCGAAACTGCTAAAATTTTGAATCCCCACAAAAAAGTCCTCCTCCCAACAAGACGGGCAACATGTGCCATGGCCAACATGCTAAAGGTGGAACATATTCTTGAGGCTAAGGAAAAATATCATGGTGCCCCGGTCGTTCTTTATGTTAATACCACCGCCGAAACTAAAGCCTACGCTGATGTAACAGTAACCTCGGCCAACGCTGCTAGGATAGTAGAGAAACTTAACGCAGATACAATAATTTTTGGGCCTGATAACAATTTAGCGTACTACGTCGCTAAAAAGACTGGCAAAAGGATTATCCCAATCCCAGAAGGTGGCCATTGTTATGTTCACAAAAAGTTCACCCTCGAAGATGTCAAAAGGGCAAGAAAAGAATATCCAAATGCAAAGCTAATGGTTCACCCCGAGTGCAATCCCGAAGTGCAGAAAGGAGCAGATTTAATAGTCTCAACTGGTGGGATGGTTAGAAACGCCTGCCAGCACGATGAGTGGGTTGTCTTTACTGAAAAGGAAATGATCTATAGGCTGCAAAAGCTCTATCCAGACAAAAAGTTCTATCCCGCAAATGAGGATGCCTTCTGCATTGGAATGAAATCAATTACGCTCAAGCACATCTACGAGGCCCTTAGAGACGAGAAATACGAAATTGAAGTGCCCGAAGAAATTGCTGTAAAAGCCAAAAAGGCCATTGAAAGAATGCTGGAGATGAGCAAGTAGCTAAGTAGGGAGGTAAACTTTTCTACTTTCTTTACCTCTTAACTGAAAAAGGTGATGAAAAATGATTCCCCTTACATACCTTCTCCGCTTTTTGGAGGAAGATGTCCCATTCGGCGATGTCACAAGTGAAGCTGTTATTCCCGAGGATTTGGAGGCAGAGGCTGTAATTATAGCAAAGCAAGATGGAGTTATAGCGGGCCTAGAAGAGGCAAAGGCTCTTTTTGAACACTTCGGCGTTAAAGTTGAGCTTAAAGCTAAGGACGGCGATGACGTGAAAAAGGGAACTGTAGTTATAAAGCTCAAGGGCAATGCACGAAAGATTTTGCTGGTGGAGAGGACAGCATTAAACATCATAGGAAGAATGAGTGGTATAGCAACCCAAACTAGAAATCTTGTTGAAAAAGTTAGGGCTGTTAGCCCCAAAGTCAAAGTGGCAGGCACAAGAAAAACCCTCTTAAAACCCTTAGACAAGAAGGCAATACTAATAGGGGATGGTGAACCCCACAGGTTCAGCTTGAGCGATGCCATACTCATAAAAGATAACCATTTGGCGTTAGTACCCCTTGAAGAGGCCATTAAGCGGGCAAAAGCCTTTTCTGTTTATAAAATCGTTGAGGTCGAGGTGGAAAGCCTAGAAGATGCGCTAAAAGCTGCTAAAGCTGGGGCTGATGTAATAATGCTCGATAACATGACCCCAGAACAAATCGAGGAAGTCCTTGAAGCTTTAAAGCGCGAAGGGCTCAGGGATAAAGTCAAAATTGAAGTGAGTGGAGGCATAACTGAAGAAAATATCCAGGATTATGCAAAGCTCGATATCGACGTTATAAGCCTTGGAGCTCTAACACACAGCGTAAAGAACTTTGATGTCAGTTTAGAAATATTAAAAGAGGATTAACTTTGCTTTAATTTTTTCTAATCATGTCGGTTATGAGGCGTATCGCACACAGATCCCCACACATTGAGCATGCCTCTGTCGAGGTTGGCCTATTTTCTCTGATTTCCTCAAAACGGTCTTTGTCCATTGCAAGCTCAAATTGTTTCTCCCAATCTAAGGAGCCTCTTGCTAGGCTCATCAAGTAGTCTTTGTAATACTCCTCCCTAAAGCGCGTTAGGTTTATGGCATGGGCTGCCAGCTTTGTAGCTATCACTCCGAGACGAACGTGCTCCTTAGTTGGCAAACCCAAGTGTTCAGCTGGTGTAACATAACAAAGGAAGTCTGCTCCATTCAAAGCAGCTATTGCTCCTCCAATGGCCCCAGCTATGTGGTCGTAGCCTGGGAAAATGTCAGTCACTAAGGGGCCAAGGACATAGAAGGGAACGTTGTCCGTCGCAACCTTCGCTATTTTTATCTGCATTGGGATTTGGTCTATTGGGACATGCCCGGGCCCTTCAACCATCGTTTGAACTCCAAATTCTCTCGCCCTTCTTACCAAGCGCCCCAATGTATAGAGCTCACTCATTTGAAGCTCATCTCCAGCGTCTGGCAGACCGCCGGGTCTAAGACCATCGCCTAAGCTCAAAACCACATCATATTCCTTGGCAAGCTCCAAAAGGTAGTCGTAGTCTTTGTAGAACGGGTTCTCTTTTTCCCAATGGAGTATCCAAGCCGCCAAGAATGTGCCTCCCCTCGAGACCATACCAACAACTCTCGTAGTGCGCTTCATCTTTTCAACAACCTCTTTAGTAACGCCGACGTGAATAGTTGCATAATCAATACCATCCTTAAAGTGTTTCTCAACAGCGTTCCACATGTCATCCTCGCTCATCTCGATGATGGCCTTTCCTTTGACGAGCATCTCCTCAGCAGCTTGATAAATTGGAACACTTCCAATAGGCACATCAACAGCCCTCATGATTTTCTTCCTTATCTTGTCCAAATCACCGCCCGTTGACAAGTCCATTATCGTGTCGGCCCCGTACTTCACGGCTATCTTGGCCTTCTCAATTTCTTCTTCAACGTTCACTATGTCCCTTGAGGTTCCGATGTTTGCATTAATTTTTACCCTCACTCCTCTACCTACGGCAACCGGTTTTACCCAATCATGAACGAGGTTTCTAAAGATGACAGTATAACCTTTAGCAACGTTTTTTCTAAGTTCTTCGGCTTTTATACCTTCCATTTCAGCGATGAACTTCATTTCTTCCGTTATTATTCCTTTTTTGGCGTCTTTCATTTGAGTCATTTTTATCACCGAGTTATAAATATAAAAAACCCTATTTTAACCTAATGGTTGAGCGAACAATACTGAGAAACGTTAAGGGGGAATTGTATTTAACATTTTCATGTAAAAATAAACCTTAAAAGCAATTGATTTTTACATTTTCTTGGTGATAGAATGAAGTTTAGCATTGCTACTTATGCCTCTCACTCGGCCCTTCAGATACTTCATGGAGCAAAGCAAGAAGGATTTAAGACACTTGCCTTTGGAAAGGAAAGGGTTAGGCCACTCTACACAAAGTATTTTCCCGTTGCAGATGAGTTTATTCCTCACGAATACCCCGAAGAGGAGTTACTTAAAAAGAAAGCAATAATCATCCCTACGGGTTCCTTTGTGGCCTATCTAGGCATTGAGAAAGTCGAAAACATGAAAGCCCTATATTACGGAAACAAAAAAGTCCTCAGGTGGGAGAGTGATAGAAAACTTGAGAGAAAATGGCTTTTAGAAGCAAAGATAAGGGTTCCAGAAGTTATTGAAGATCCGGATGACATAGATAGGCCTGTGATAGTGAAGCCCCATGGAGCCAAAGGAGGCCGAGGATATTTTATAGCAAAAACACCTGAAGAATTCTGGGAAAAGGCTTCAAATCTTGGAGTTAAGGATAAAGAAGACTTAAAAGAAGTTCAAATACAAGAGTACGTCATAGGAGTTCCCGTTTATCCCCACTTTTTCTATTCAAAACTTAATGGAGAGCTTGAGCTCATGAGTGTCGACAAGAGATATGAAAGCAATGCAGACGCAATAGGCAGAATAAATGCAGAACAACAACTCAAAATTGGAATAGAACCTAGTTACACAGTGATAGGGAACATTCCAATAGTCCTTAGGGAGAGCCTCCTTATGGGTATTATTGAGGCTGGAGAGAACGTGATAAGGGCTTCAGAGAAACTTATGGGTGGCTTATGGGGCCCGTTCTGTCTTGAGGGTGTGATTACCGAAGATATGGAGTTCGTGGTTTTTGAGATCTCAGCGAGAATTGTAGCTGGAACCAATCCTTTCATAAACGGCTCCCCATATACATGGATTAAATACAACGAACCAATGAGCACTGGAAGAAGAATTGCGCGGGAAATTAAGCAGGCTATCGAAGAAGAAAGGCTTGAAGAAATTTTAACTTAATCTACTTTTCTTTTCTCGACGTCCTCCTCATCCTGAAAGGCGAGGCTTTCATGTAGTAAACTTTAAAAGCCCTGTACATTCTTATGTTAAAAACGGTGAGGGAGGAGAAAAAGAATGGGTAAATTTACACAAAAGCTTGTCAATGCTATAAAAGGATATACTTTTGATGACGTGCTTTTAATCCCCCAGGGAACTGAAGTGGAACCAAAAGATGTGGACGTTTCTACACAAATTACCCCAAAGATAAGACTTAACATTCCAATTCTCAGCGCAGCTATGGATACAGTGACAGAATGGGAAATGGCCATTGCTATGGCTAGACTAGGAGGATTAGGCGTTATTCACAGAAATATGAGCATAGAAGAGCAGGCTGAGATGGTCAGAAGAGTGAAGAGAGAGGAGACTGTGGAGGAAGTCATTACAATTTCTCCCGAAGAAACTATAGATTATGCGCTTTTCTTAATGGAGAGAGAGGGAATAGATGGCCTTCCTGTTATTGACAACGGGGAACTCGTGGGCATAGTTACAAAGACTGATATAACCACCAGAGAAGGAGAGAGGGTAAAAGAAGTTATGACAAAGGAAGTGATAACAGCGAAAGAAAGTGCTAGTGTGGAAGAAATTATGACTCTAATGATCGAGAACAGTATAGACAGAGTTCCGATAGTGAATGATGATGGAAAATTAGTGGGAATCATCACTATAGGAGACCTCTTAGCGAGGAAAAAACACAGAAATGCAGTAAGAGATGAGGAGGGGCGATTAATAGTTGCTGCCGCGGTTTCTCCTTTTGACATTAAAAGGGCACTAGCCCTAGATAAAGCTGGAGCTGACGTGATAGTCATAGACACAGCTCATGCACATAATTTGAAGGCAATAAAAGCTATGAAAGAAATAAAAAACAAAGTAGAGGCCGAACTCATAGTAGGCAACATAGCAAATCCCAAAGCCGTTGATGATCTAACCTTTGCAGATGCAGTTAAAGTTGGTATCGGGCCAGGAAGCATATGTACAACAAGGATAGTTGCTGGAGTAGGTGTACCCCAAATAACGGCAATATCGATGGTAGCAGACAAAGCCGTAGAGTATGGGATTAGAGTGATAGCTGACGGAGGAATCCGATATTCTGGAGATATTGTGAAAGCTATAGCAGCCGGTGCCGATGCCGTGATGCTTGGAAATCTCTTGGCAGGTACAAAGGAGGCTCCAGGAAGAGAAGTAACAATAAACGGGAGGAAATACAAACAGTACAGAGGAATGGGAAGCTTAGGAGCTATGATGAAAGGCGGAGCAGAGAGATACTACCAAAAAGGCCACATGAAAACGCGAAAGTTCGTTCCTGAGGGTATTGAAGGAGTAGTTCCTTACAAAGGGAAGGTGAGTGAAGTACTCTATCAACTCATAGGAGGACTAAAAGCAGGAATGGGATATGTAGGAGCAAAGAACCTTGCAGAACTGAAGGAGAAGGGAGAATTCATCCTCATAACACAGGCTGGAGTTAGAGAGAGCCATCCACATGACATTGCAATAACCAATGAAGCACCTAACTATCCACTCGAAAGGTGATTTTTACATTTTTTTGTTTAAATAACAAATTTTTTAAAGTAAATTTTACAATTTTATGTTGAAGGTGACGCTCATGTGGGAAAAATTCATTGAAGAGAAGGTTAAAGAGATTAAAGAGAATGTAGGAGAGAAAAAAGCTATAATAGCCCTAAGTGGGGGTGTGGATAGCTCCACAGCAGCCATCCTAGCATACAACGCCATTGGCGATAAACTTTACGCAGTCTTCGTAAACACTGGCTTTCTCAGAAAAGGAGAACCAGAATTTGTTATAAAAACATTTAAAGAGGAATTTGGCCTAAATTTAATTTACGTAGATGCACAAGAGAGATTTTTCACCGCACTTAAAGGCGTAACAGACCCAGAAGAGAAGAGAAAAATAATAGGCAAGACCTTCATAGATGTGTTTGAAGAGGTTGCCAATGAAATAGACGCAGATTTTCTTATTCAAGGCACAATAGCTCCAGATTGGATTGAGAGCCAAGGAAAAATAAAAAGCCACCACAATGTGGGCGGACTTCCTGAGAGGTTAAACCTCAAGCTCATTGAACCTTTAAGAGACCTTTACAAAGATGAAGTGAGAGAAGTTGCAAAGCAACTTGGCCTTCCTGAGAAAATATACCACAGAATGCCATTCCCAGGTCCAGGATTAGCCGTTAGAGTCTTAGGTGAAGTTACTCCAGAAAAAGTTGCGATAGTAAGAGAGGCCAATGCAATAGTGGAAGAAGAAATTGAAAAAGCAGGCCTTAAGCCATGGCAGGCCTTTGCCGTGCTTTTGGGGGTTAAAACCGTTGGTGTGCAAGGGGACATAAGGGCCTACAAAGAGACAATAGCGGTTAGAGTGGTTGAGAGTTTGGACGGAATGACTGCAAATGCCATGAACGTTCCATTTGAAGTGCTACAAAGAATAGCATTTAGGATAACGAGCGAGATTCCACAAGTGGGAAGGGTCCTTTACGATATAACGAACAAACCTCCAGCAACGATAGAATTTGAGTGATGAGAAATGATAATCATAATGGATAACCACGGACAATACGTACACAGGATCTGGAGAACTTTGAGGTATCTTGGCGTTGAGGCTAAGATAATCCCAAACACCACACCCCTAGAAGAAATAAAGTCAATGAACCCAAAGGGTATAATATTTTCAGGCGGCCCAACTTTGGAAAGAACGGGCAACTGTGAAGCAATCCTAGAACACTACGAGGAATTTGATGTGCCAATCCTAGGGATTTGTCTGGGACACCAGCTTATAGCGAAGTACTTCGGTGGTAAAGTAGGAAGAGGGGAAAAGGGAGAATACAGTCTGGTTGAAGTTGAGATTCTAGAAGAGAACGACATTTTCAAAGGACTTCCAGAAAAGCTTAAGGTTTGGGAAAGTCACATGGACGAGGTTAAAGAACTTCCAGAGGAGTTTGAACTTTTAGCTAAGAGTGAGTTCTGCCCTGTTGAAGCTATGAAACACAAGAGTCTGCCAATTTATGGAGTGCAGTTCCACCCAGAAGTGGCACACACGGAAAAGGGAAGCGAAATCTATAGGAACTTTGCCAAGCTTTGTGGAGAACTTTAAATCTTTTTGTTTATATAATCCTGTTTTTAACGCCATATTTTTCACATAATCTCCTTGATATTTCCTCAAGTCTCTTTTGATATTGATTAGAGGGAGCCCAGAAATTCCCATAAAGTTTCTTATATTTAGGAACAAGCTCAGGGTAGTATTCCTCCAAAAACCGGTAATAAAGAGTTTTACAGTCCCTTGGGCCGCTGCCAAATAATGTTAGAGCCCCAATTAAGCAAAAATCTGCCCCATACTCTGCTGCAGTTTTTATCATCTCATCAAGTTGTTCCTCTGAATCCGACAAAAATGGAAGAACCGGAATAAAACAAACTCCTGTGAGAAATCCCGCTTCTTTGAACTTCTTCATAGTTTCCAGTCGTTCTGTAGGTTTTGGGGCCCCAGGTTCAAGAATTTTCGCTAATTTTTCATCCAAGGTGAAGATGGAAAACGAGATAATCGCCCCATGATCCAATTTTTGCTCCAAATCCTTGGGCAGTCTTGCATTTTCATCAATTTTCTTTAATATGTCCATATCCCTCAAGACAAGTTTTGACTTTGTCAAAATATGAACGGGAAATCTATATCGTAAAATGATTTTTAGGATACTTCTAGTGAGGTTTAATTTCTCTTCAATTTGCATATACGCTTCTGTAGAGGTGGATAAAGCAATGATCCCATATTCTCCCTTCCTTGCTCTTCTTTTCAACTGTTTTTCTAAAATCGTTGGAGCATTTATTTTGGCAGATAGGCCTTTCATAATGTGTTCCCCATATTTGCTTCCCTTCGTATAGCAGTAAATGCAGTTAAATGAGCACCCATAATAGGGATTTATCGAATAATCATCCAAAAACCAAGCATCTCTATTTTTGTGTTTATTCAGAATGGACTTCACTTGAACTTGGTTAACCACACTAATACCTCCACCAGAAATACTAATTCTCCTAGAAGTATCTTCATGCCTTCTTCACTCCGTTCTATTTTTCTTCTCTACACATAATTACTCTCTAATTCTATTTAAGGCTTCCCAAAAACACAAAAAATCCATTTCTCCTATTAAATGAGGAGCATTAGAGGAATCTATCCTCTTTTTGTCATGAAGCATGAAATTTGCAGAGCACAGATGTTATTAGATCCGCTTAATTTTTACTCCCATATATTAGAAAATCTTATAAGCTTAGTGATTGTAATCATGCTCCGGAAATTTCCTCAAAATAACCCTCTGAGAGGCAGATGCCTTTATAGTGGGTGGTTTTCCATGGGCTACACCATATATTATCATGTGAAGATCAAAGAGTACAAAAAAGCATGTACGTTTATTGAAAGAATCTGTAATGGCCTTAATTTAGATTGCAGATTTAACGAGAGGGAGATTATTATCAAACCATCCTCCAAAGAAGTAGAACCTCTCGTAATTAAGAATGGAAGGGGGTTTGTGAAAACTTACAAGAGAGAGCCATATACCTCTATTTACTTGCTAGTGCTCTTTTCACTTTCAGCTTTTGGTTCTGTTGAGGTTTCTGATGATGAAGGTTTCGCTTTATGAACTTCTAGCACCCTTTTTGGAATGGAGCTCCTGAATATTCTTTCTTCTATGAGAATCTTTACGACATCTCCCACTTCAACATCCTCAGTGTTATCCACCCAATATTTACCAGGCTTCACATTGGCTCGTATGTCATCGTGAACACTTACCAGCACAAGCTCTCCTTTGATGTCTTCTACTACTCCATACGTCCAATCTCTAGTGAACTTCGATTTGTAGATGTATCTAAAGAGTAATACAATGACAAAAATAGCTATAAGGTAGGCGTAGAAGTAATAGACATTCTTTGCGAACCTTCTTATTAGGAGGTAGCCCAAGAAGGAAAGAAAACCTATTGCAGTAAGCCCATAATAGAAGAATCTGTAAGGCTCAACTTCAATGAAAAAGTCACGGTTTTTAATGAGTATGTAGCGAAGATAGATAAAGTAGACAACCGAAATAATAGTCAGATATAGCTCATTCCCAAAAAGAACCACCAATAAGAGAGCAAATACGAGATAAAAGATAAAGGAGAGCTGAAGGTTCAAACTTAAGAATTCATGAACTGTGAGCTCTCTTTTTATCAGCTTCTTAAGGAATTTGAACCTTGGAGGTTTTTGAGAGGGGGTAGGATTTACAATGTCTTTAATCCATTGGATTGATTTTCCAGTGAATGCTTCCGCTATTTCACCAATTTTATATAGGATTCCATCAAGATCCATGATTATCACCCCGAAACTAGTAAATCTTGGGCTCCTCGTCCCCCAAATACTGCCGTTGCTATCTGATAGTCCAAATAGAAATTCTCATCTATGATCGGAGTAGCAACGCCTCCATTAGAAGATATTCCAAGTACTTTATATACATCGGTTCTATCACTTCTGTAATTCTCATAATCCAAATATATGTAGTCTACAGCAGGTTGTTTTCTGACAAGGAAATCCAAATTTGGAGGTAGATCTTTTGGAAGGATAAAGCTAACAAGCCCAATTGGATACTTAGCCTCGCCATATACTGCTTCCTGCATTTTCTCGGCAAGCGTCTCATAGTACACTCTATTCGTAGTAGATCCTCCTTCCAAGCGCTCAAGGAAGGATGGATAACCACTAACGCCGAAATACTTATACTCTTGGATACAGTCGACATAAGGCTGGATATTATAAGCTCTTGCGTTTTTCCCACTTTGTACTGAGGCCTTGGACTCCGGAGATGAATACTGTGGTTGAGTGCTTACATAGGGATATCTTCCAGCTATAACCCAGTCGAAATAAGCATCGTTACCTACGATATTGTCAATAATTATTTGGACTTTCAATGGAAGTTGGGGCGAAGTTGCCACAGAAGCTGAAGTAATCCTAGAGATAGCATCCAAATCGGAAAATGTGGTAGAAATGCCTCCAGAATCATAATTGAAAATCACCTCGTACCTGCGATATACTGTCAAATCACTGCTTGTGGATGAACTTGCCAATGAACTGGTCCAATTTTGGAGTATTGCTAGTAAATCACCATTATGATCAACATTTCCAGGATTATCATCGATATATTGCATTGGCGTACTTTGAGCTGAGGATATCTTTTGAACATTATAGTTGAGATTGTCTTCATCTAAATATTTCCTAAGGAATATCCAGTCGTAATATACCCAATTATCATTTTTTTCATTGTCCAGTACAAGATATATTCTATACAAGGGATCCGTTACAGTACGATTGTCACCATTACTTCTACCGTTAGTGAAATCATAAAAGTAAACATTATTGTCAGCTGGAAATACTTGAACCTCATAAGTATGGAATTTATTATCCCCCCGTTCTTGAGAAATTTCATCTGGCCATCCATTATCCCACCACTCTTTGTGAATTGCCAAGTAGTTACCATATGAAGGAAACTCTCCCCATGCATCATCGGTAAATAGCAAAATATCATTGTAATTTTGGGGGTCTCTAATACCAATTCCAGCATCCCAGTCTCCATAGTAACTGTAGGGTCTCATTCTAAATCTAATTGCATAGTCACCATAGAGGTTAATATTCGCATTATTCCTCAATGCGAGGAGGTTATTGCCATTTTTTATTATCAAGTTTCCATTAGTTTGATCGATATTATTCCTTCCACCTCTTACCAGATCCCATGTGTCCTGCCAATCACTATCCTCAAAATCGTCAAAAAACTCAAATACAGCCGTTCCATTTCCTCTTGTCAGAGTTCCAGTGTTGTACTCAATGTAAAAAGTAGCGTGATAATAGTAGGTATTTCCTTGTTGGCGGTCATAGATAAAACTACTCTTTACCCATACTAGTGCCTTTCTCTCAGTGGTATTCCAATATTCAATCCAAAATGGTACCTCATTCTCCTGATTATCATAGACCTTAATTTCTGCTGTATTATCTTGCGCATTAATATAATCGGGGAAGTCCGTTCCCTCAAGTTTAAGTGGAATCTGAATATTAGTATAATCAGGGATTTGTGCACCCGCATATGTCACATTAACCAGCAGTCTTTCTCCCCCTGAGACCCCAAACACCACAGCTATTCCAGCGTCAAAGTCAGAAGTTCCTGAGGTACTTTTCATTTTATATCTTACAAATATCGGATAGTTAAATGACACCTTTGACTCCAAGACACTTGCTTTTTCACCAGCGGATACAATTAGAGTCCCGTTCCCATCTACAGTAGCACTCCCCAATATGTCCCACTTGGTAGTATCTATTGACGTGCCCTCAAAATCATCGTAGAGGTCAAACAGCGTCTCTTTGTTATACCCATCGATGGCATAAGCAGGATCTGTGGTATAATATATGAAATACTGGTTTGTAGTCCCCGTTTTTATCCAGATCAATATCTCGTCGTTCCCCCACTTTTCTATCCAGAACGGAATTGGATTACACCCCACATCATACACCCTAATTGAAGCCAGAGTTCCATTATGATACGCACCACTCAATACAGAAGCGGGAATCTCAAGTAAGGTTAAAGCATTAGGCTGAAAGTCTAAACTGGAGATATTCATTTCAACTCTATACTCATATGCAGAGGCATCTGGGCACCAAGCCCCACTTATATTTCCAAAGACCATTACAGCTATATCCTCATCCTCGAATATATCTAACGGAGAAACCTCAATGTTATTAATGGTGGTGTTGAATATTATAGGCTTATTCACCGATACACCAGGCTCGTTCTTTACAATATACCCTAGAGCATCTTTTTCAGTATAGTAGTCCCCCACATAGATTTTATTTGAGGTAAGATTTTCAAGAGAGACTGAAACTTGTCCTGAGAACTTCTCTATATCCGAGGAACCGAATCCTTCTATTACCTTAATAGGTTTCGCTAAATTTGGATACATAAATTTACACGAACTAACTATCCTAGAATACCTACCATAAGTCAAATATGAGAATAGGGGATCTTCCATTCCTTCTATAGAGATCACAGCGTATATGCTGCCATCTTGAGGAAGGGATGAATTGTAAACTACTTTACCTGAGATATCCTGAATCAATATGTTTGATATAGATGCATTTACAACAACATGAAATGAATCCAAAGGTGCCACTGTTATTTGGATATTATTTAAAATCTCATCAACGGAGGGACTTAAAACATAGCCCTGCCTACTCAGCTCATCTCTCAAATTAATAATCCAATCTCGCAGAGTATTATTTCTCATGAAAAGGTTTACCCTACTATATCCACTAAGTTGCGGATACGTTCCTCTTAAAATCAATTCTTGTATAGCTTTACTCGCGTTATCTATTGGTGTGTGCTCATTGGTCACAAAATCAACCGTTAATGAGAGTGCACGCTTCGTTGATAACTCTAAAGCATTTTTAAAGTCTTCCTCTAAGTAAGAAGTCACTCTAAACGTTCTCTCTACTTGTACTCTCTCACTTTGAGATTGTACAATCCAGGAGGTGACGTCCTCATACGTTGCCAGAAGTAAGAGCATAGGAATAAGAAGAACCAAAACTAGTGAATTAAATATAAATCCTCTCCTTTTCATTAGTTCTCCCTCCAAACCCGCAAGGTTATCATTATTGGCTCGATAGATCTAGGGATACCTTTCAACGATGCAAAACTTATCTTTGTATCCTTAAGCCCAATTAATATTGGTGTATTCCATCCATCTCCTCCCAGTTTCTGAAATAGTCTTATAATAGCATCATCAACAGCGTAGTCTTGAGGATTGAGCTGAGCAACTGTAAGGTTCATGTACCTTCCATTTTCAATAGCCTTTATATCTCCAACAAATATACTTCCAAGACTTCCACTACCATATTTATACGTGAGATTGTATGCTTGGACTTCCGGATATCCCTGGAGTAAATATGGCTTTATGTCCCCATAGGGAGCATAGGCGTCCAACAAATATGTAAATTCCCCTGTAGTAAAATCCTGAGATATAACATAAGCATCTCCTGTTTCCACTTTGATATAGTTATCTCCAGGCAGAATAGCATTTGTTACAATATCCCCAGTATTATTTTTCATCGTATCAACTATCCCCCATCTGGTGAACGCCGGATCTGCAAATGGTTTATTTGGAGTACACTCAAGATTTCCGCTACTGTGACAGTACAATACAGTCCAGTTGTTCACGCCTGGGGATATAGAAATCTTCTGATCCTTGTCTGGATCATTAAGATAGTGCAACCTAACAATATGAAGTTTCGCCCAGATGGGAGTAACATTTAGGGGGAGAGTGTATTTCCAAGTGAGCATTGTATAAAATGTTGACTGGTATGCAGTTCTTGCATACGTACTAGCTATAACATCGTCCTTTGTTATCTCCTCTGTTATGTCAATAGAATAGAGAGTTTTCGCAGTTTCTGGAGTATAAACGGCCCTAATATAGGACGTATCATAATTAAGTTTCAACTTATATGCATAGCTGGTAGAATCCCCATAAGGAGGTTCCTGATAATCCATTCCAAAAGTTACTGCAAACCACAGGTATGTTTTTGATAAATTGCCAATATATATACCTCCATTTTGAAGTGCAGTAAAAATAGTCTGATTGTCCCAGACATAAGTATCATTTCCAATGTATGTTCCAACTCCTACTGAAATCTGTCTATCAAGATAAGTTAAGTAAAGTTTAGGATAGTTAGGCTCACTAACTTTTGAAGCATTTATAATCTGAACTTGAACGTATAATGAGCTTAAGTTTCCTCCTATAAAAATAGCATTTTCCACTTGAAATGGATGCTTTGTCTCAATTTCATCAAAATGGAATGTTTGCGGATAATTGAAAGTGCTTAACTGGGATGTTTGGTAAGTTAGAGTGATAAAAACGTTAGGATGAACTCCCCCTGTGTAAGGAGAGCCCGCTGGATTATAAACCCATACTTCAAAGGTGTGCCTTCTTAAATCGTTGTGCCTCTTTAGAATCTCCAACATGTTACACGTCAGTGGATCATTAGAATTTGAATCTTCGAGAACTTCCCATATGCTGTATTCTACAAATGCATCATCTCTAAACTGGCCACACTCAACTGCCTCTCCATCTATAAACAAGCGCATATATGAGGAAGGAGAAAACCATCTGGGCTGAGCGAACCACTTTATTTTCGTTATATTAACATCATACGGCAATTCATTCTCCTCTTCATTTGGTATTGTGTATCTTATTATCGTATAGTCCTGACTACTTGGAGCATACGCAAATGCTGAGCTTCCAAAGTAAGTATAAGTTGTTTCTTTGGCTCGCAGCTTTGTCAAATACGCTCTTGCCACATATCCACGAGGAGTTTGATTGAAAATATATCCACTTAATACTAACGTGGCTGGAGAGACTTCTAGAGCTTTTGAATAATTGCCCTCTACATTTCTCAAATGGGGGCTAGTGTAGTTGTTTATCAAGAGTTCGTAGTTATATCCTTCCAAGGTGGAGTTTAAGAGATAACCTAATATTATCTCGGCTTTGCGCTTTAAGTTAAACTCCGGATAAATAGGATCAATAGTCCAATACGTAGCAACGATTTCAAGAGGACTCATATCCCGTGAAACAAATGTCGTATCTAGTATTTCGTCTCTTTCCCACTGGGTTAGTGTTTGTTGAGGAACCAGATCTTTTAATGACACTTCTCTCAAAATAGTTAAAACATCCTCAGCAATGTATTTATTTTGTTCCCGCATGTAAGTGGAATATATCCCCACGTTATCGCTCACAACGATAACACTCGTCACAAATACCATTACTAATAACACTGATAAGAGAGCATCCAATGTAAAGATAAATCCCTTTCTCCTCATCTGTCATCCCACACCCAAAGTTTTATCCTTGCTTGTTCAAAAAGAGGGTCTAACAGAAGGTCTAAATCTCCTTTATCCCTGAGAATGAGATCTGAAAAGTTGTTCTCATATATCCACAGCTCAACGATCTTCGACGTATACTCTGATGGCAATTCTTCAAATAAATCGCCCCAAAGTATCTTTACACTGGTGGTATTTCCAGTGTAAAACTTTGTTATGTTCTGACCATTTTCCCTCCAGAATAACACAGCTTTGAGGGGGGAGGTTGGAGACGTTTTCTCTATAAAAAGACCTCTAACCTGAACATCATCTACAACAACGAATGTGGCATTTCCAGTGCCCGAAACTTGAAGCTCTAAATAGAAGTGAGCCGGAATATTTTCAACGAGTCTCCCAGAAACCAACACTTTTTTAGTAGTTCCAACTTTAATGGTTTTATTGTAAATCTCTTTTTTAACTACAAAGTCTCTTCTTTCGTATTGTATCCACGGTGAACGAACCTTTGAGGCATTTATCACATTTTCATCCGTGTATAGTGACCCATTAATTACAGCAAACATGTACGTAGGCTCCGTAAGGTTTGAAAAATGAGTAACACGGGAAGTTAAGTTCCAATTTCCATAGTCTACATAGTCCACTGAGATTTTCACGTTTCCTTGTCCCGCTACCTTGAAGAAGTAAGGACAGCTTCCACCCCCATAGTTTATTTGAAATCCTTGAGATTGAGTTATAAGCACGTTTATTGTAATTATTGAACCTGCAGGGATCAAATAAGGTCCTATTACCTCGCCTCTTATTCCAGTGATTGTTATATCCTCTGAAACTTTGAATTCAAGCACATCATTGTTTTCTAAATCCACATTGTTACCACTTTTTAGAGAAGTACATATTTGCTCGTTTCTATATACCGATCCATTGTTTTTTGTTATCTCTATCCATTCAACTTGAAATATCCCACTAGGAGAACTTCCATTTATATCTAGGTTCACACCCGGATTAGACTCAAATACTATGTTTGTCTCCCCACGTGGGAATCGTCCACTAGCATTGACGTCTCTTTTTGTTATATAAACCTCGATTTCAAAATCGTGACCTCTACTTAGTTTCAAAAGATAGCTGTTTTGTATAAATGCACCATTTATAGAAGTGTTTAAAGCCTCTAATTTTTCATAATCTAAAGCAAATTGATAATCAGCATCTCTCAATCCCACTACTTTAACATTACTCACGTTCTCCTCCCAGTTCTCAGGAAAACCGGGATTTTTAGTTAAAACATCAAGCATGTTATTAGCAATGTTTGCTCTATCATACCAGTCCAAAAGGCCCGTTATCTCCGCCTTTATCATGTCATTGGTATTCATAACTACCCCCACAACCATGACAACAATGACCAGTGAAAGTAAAGCATCTATTGAAAGTAATTGTCCCTTTCTTCTCATCCTCTCACCACATCAATTTCTATGTTTACTCTCTTTCCACCATACTTCAAAACCCCAGTATTATTTGTAAAACGATAGTTTTCCACAAGATCTTTTTCAAGAAACTCCGTGAGGTTTGAGACAATGCTAGCATTAAGGTTCTGGATAGATAAATACGGAGTTGAAATTAGTATTGTTATGTTGACCTCAGTTATGCTCTCCTCTGAGGTGAAGTTTTTAATAGATAAGTGTGGATTTTCCGTAATCTGTGATAATAATGGATTTAGTGTACTCTTATAGAGCTCATCGTCAGTCATAACCCCTGTATTCAGATAGTCAATTGCCTTTGAAAGGGAACTCCTCACATAGCTCACTATCATTATATTCGTATTATTATCCGTGTAAGAGGGGACAATCATAATTAACCCGATGAAAAGTATGCCTAGTATGAATATCATCTCAATGGCCGTTTGTCCTTTACTCCGTGATATTCGCATAAAGCATCTCACCTATCCTTACAGTAGTTATCCAAAAACTCTCTCCACTGTTAACCACTATTGAAGCATTAGTCATAGGAACCGTGGAGTTCTTCACTATCCAGTAACTCTTTCCATCCACTGTCACGTTGACTATTATCTTGTTCGTCGCTCCATTAAAAGTAATGCGAAAAGTTGCTCCACTTATTTGAGGAGTTTCCTCCTTCAGTCTATATCCTTCCCCTACGGCATAAACTTTGGCCGTATGGTCAACTATTTCAGCTGAAAAAACTCTCACCTTTGCCATTACATCAAAACTCTCTGCATTGGCCATCTCATTATTGGCTAGATAAATCAAGTTTAACATCGTAAGAGTAACAAGTACAAAAGCGAAAAGCAGATCCAAGCTCAACTGTCCTCTCATACTAACCACCGACGTTAAGGTTTATCCTAAGCTCTTGGGCAGTAGAGTTGAAAATCCAGCTCTCATTTCTATCCGGATTCCATTCAACAACTATCTTCAACGTGGTAGGACTAACTTCTGGGAAAAGCAGTATTCCGTTATAGGGGGTTATATTGAGGTTTAAGACAGAGGGGGAATACGTAGTCCCATTATACTCCACACCAATTCCCACCACACTATAAATACTAGCATTGCTAAGGTCTCTCCGGTAGAGGGAGTCGGCAAGGAAGAAGTTCTTTTTCAATGCATCTGTTTCACTTTGAATGGGTACCATATTCGCCGAGAGTGTATCTGTACCCGTGTCATAAGAAGTAAAGACAATTGTCTCATTAAACTCGAGTATTGTTACATAGGTCCCATTTTGATAACCCACCACAATGTAGGGCTTGTTATTCATTGCAAAGGCCTTCTTAAGAAAATACTCGTCATTTAGATACCTAAAAGTGAAGTATTCAGTGGTTTTTGCACCTGGCCCTTGTGCATAAACCTGAGATATCGCATTGGAAACCGTGTTTGCAAACAACTTCGCCTCTTCACTAACCTGAATTCTCAACATATCTGCAGAATTCTCGCTGGAGAAGGTAATATTTCTAATCGAGAAAGTCAGGAGTACGAGGAACAATATAAATATGAATAGGAACTCCAGCGATATCTGTCCTTTTTTCATCTCTCTCACCATACCAATAAATAACACGTCAACAAATTATTTAACGCTTTCCATCCGTTTCATCTTTCTTTACCATTGCAAAAACATTGGTGCCAATTTTTTTCGTTAAAACTCCGAAATAATCATGATTAAATATTTTGAATTTGTACCTTTCGGGGTCAAGCTCATATTTCTTTAGGAGTTCTTTAAGTTCTTCAATAAAAAGCTGGGTAAGCTGGTAGTAACCGAGATCAAGGGCGTTCTTTTTGTAGTCCACCAGAAATATCACCATTGGGATGAGGCTCAAAGGAATTAAAACCCATAATTCGCCATAGATAATCGTGGCTGCTATTCCTGCTGCCAGAAAGATGCCTAAAAGCACTAACCCAAGTTTAAATACGTTTTTAACCTTTTTCATACCTTTTACTTTGTTTTCCCATATTGTGAGGAGAGCAGGATTGTAGAAATCAAAAGCAGTGTGTCTTTTTCCTTTGGCCACTCTCTGTCTCATCAAATCATCCCAGTCATCTTCATAATGAATTATCTCTCCTCTGTTTTTTGCTCTTTCAGCATCTATAGAAGATATTATTCTAATCATGTCCTCTGCGCTTTCGTGGGCTATGTGAGAGTATACTTCCTTTTCCTTCAGCTCCAACGCAACATCAATCGAGTCTTTCATTAACCCCACCCGGATAAATGTCATCAAAATCTGGTAGACCCGTCAAAAGTTCTTTTTTCTTTGTTTCGGCCTCTTCTTTCGCTTTTATGAATGACTGAGCATATTGTTTAGCGATTACCACTATGTCTTCAATGCTTTTACTCTCATAAATCCCTGTTAGGAGGGTGACAACTTCTATCTCCTTTTCCCTTGGATCTGGATAAAAGCCGCGGAAAATCTGCTTTCCTTTAATCTTTTTGGTTAGGTAACTGAGAGCCTCAAATATATCCCTGGCTTTTAAAAGCTCAGGCGGCCCATGGATTGCCACTAACCCATAAAGGGCAGACTCTATATTTGCTTCAAGATAAAGCCCCTCGTTCTCAAATGACTTTAAGATAAGCCGGGAGAGATTCCTAACTTTATTTGCTTCAGCTTTTGCATAACCTACAGTAGCGAAGCTCCCAAAAGCATTAAGCACGAACTTCAGATCGCTGGAATCGAGTGTTTGCTCTCCGGGAATGTCTATTAGTGCCAGAAGGGATGCTATACGCTCAACTATCGTATGATTTATTTTCTCATAGGCCCGTGTTATGTCCTCGCCACTTTCCTTAAGTTTATTGTTATCTATGGCTATTATTGAATCAGCTACTTTGGAAAGCTTGTCTATTGTTATTGCAGCGTTTATCGTTGGTCTTATCCCCTCTTCTTTTAACGGAAGTGCTCCAATTGCGACGACGAGTGAATCTGGGTATTCTTCTTTTAGGGCCTCAGCTAAAACTGGAGCTCCTCCAGCCCCTGTTCCACCACCAAATCCAAAAGTGAGGAAAAAGATATCAACGTCGCTGTAACCTACCATGGAGTTTATCTTCTTCATTATCATTGAAAGATCTCTTTTCATTGCCTCTCTTCCGAGTACTGGGTTCGCATTTACTCCCTTTCCTCCAGTTAGACTCTCGCCTATGAGTATACGCCGTTCCCTAGGAATATGCTTCAAGTAGTCAAGGTCACTCTTTGAGGTGTTTATTGCCAATGCCTCAAAGTCCACTAAGGCGAACAAGTCCGCTATCTTTGTCCCACACTGACCTACTCCAATGATTAAAGCCCTCAAAGTAATTTCACCCCACAAGCTCAATGTTCAATTCATCAAACTCCACTACCCCGTTATGGTTCTTGTCCTCATGGGTTATTACACAGGCGGCTCCATTGAGGTACTTGATTATCGTGGAACTGAAGAACGTGCTCACAATATCCTCTGCACCTTTGGATGAGAGTACAAACAGTAGATATCCCTCGCTGGTTTTTCCTGGAATTAAAATTACCGTGTCATTTATTGGATAGCTCTTATCATCAAGGTAGACATACATATCATCGCTCTTTACCTTGATGTACGGGTTGTATTGGAGTATATTAAATGTGCTGAAGTCTGAGACTACGATGTAGTTGGAATCTCCAAATCCTTCAAAGGGCTTAATCTCAAAGCTCTTTTCAAATACTTCACTAAGGGCTTCTCCAAGTGAAACTGCAGTGGAATTATAATCAGAAGTGTAAAGGATCGTAAAGTTCTTCTCGGGAATTTGCTTGAGGACTTGATATAGACTGAGAGGCTTAATTACTACCTCTCCCATTTCAGAGAAAAAGAGTACTGCAAGGGCGGATTCTGTTAAGGTTGTTCCCCATAAACCATCACTGCGGTGGTCCAAAAGCCAGTTAAATGTCTCAGCACGGTAGTCTATGCCAAAGTCATATAGGACTTTAGTGGCTCGTATTGTGAGTTCAACTGATGGGGCTCCTAAATACATCAGGATATCTCTAATATAAATCTCCTTAACAACAGGCCACCCATCATCTTCGATTTTCTGCTCCATGAGCCATGTTAAGTGCCTTTCAACCTCTTCTTTAGTGACCAGTGGGGTGAGAGCCTCAAGAACTTCTAAAGTTGTGGGAACTGTGGGCATGATATAACGGACCCTAAATGGAACGGCAATCTGTATGCGAAGGCCCCATCCATCTGTTGGTAGTGAGAGAAGCCACTCTTTTGCTTTTACTATGTCCTCATCACTTGGGTCAACTCCCAATGCTAGGAGAGCCTTTATAGCAAGGGCCGTGTCGTAGGGTTGTGGCCCAAGTATCGTCTTCCACTTTCCATCCTCACTCAAACTCTTTATAAAGGAGATATGGGTTTGTTTCTCGGTTTCATTAAGCATGTTAAACTCTAGAAGCGTGAGGAGGTTGTAAATGTAAGCGGAGTTTAATCGTCCTTCTTTAGAAACTTTTTCCATATTCTTAGGGAGTCTGCTTTCAACCCATTCTAGGCCTTTCTCAATGACTTCATCTTTAAAGTAGCACCTCTTCAATGCCTTTAAAACGTAATAAGTGGTTCTATCATCAGAGCTATAGCCCGCTCTGTATCCCCATCCTCCATCTGGATTTTGGACTTTTTCAAGGGCAGAACAAGAGTCTTCTATTGAAATGATGCCCCCTACTCCCCCGAGAGCATTGGCCGTCGCAAAACTCATGACTGCAAAGGCTGAAGCTGTGAATACCTCTCTGTTTGTCCACTCCTCTGGAACGTTAGCCCAATAAACCAAGGTTTCATTGCTCTCTGCTAGGTCTTCTAACCTGCTGAGGAGTTTGGCAACTTCAAAAGTCAATCCTTCATGAGTGGTGAGCACATAGGTAAGCAGGGCTCTCTCATCTATGGTAATAGCGTCAGAGTTTACGAGCTCCCATGCTTTTTCAATGAGGGATTCGGGTATTTGATAACCAACACTCTTATAGGCAAGGATCTTTAGTCCAACGGCCTTTGCTTCACTTATTTCCATGCTCTCGGCCGATTCCAAGTATGCTATTGCTCCCTCTACATATCTGCTCTTTTCCGTATATCCATTCTCACCCAACGCCCAAACTGCCATAAGGGTTGGATAGAACTCTGGCAGTGTGTTTGGTATGTACCCCCATCCATTCATGGTGTAGGACTTTACTAGAAAACTCAGCCCTTTCCTAAGGGCACTTGAGATATCATAATAGGACTCTCCAGTAGAAGCATAAAAGTCTGCTGCCCGTTTTAACGCTATAACTGCATAAGAAGTGTCCACAACATTACTCACACTTCCCTCGTAATATCCCCATCCTCCATCCTCATTTTGTCTCTTCAATAGCTCATCCACAAAACTCGCGATATTTTCTTTGGTAAGATTCTCAGCAATAGAATAGCTTGAGAGTAAGGCCATTAAGGATAAGCTTATCTCTTGAGTACCATCCATGTAATCCTCGCCCTCAATTAGAAACCTCGTGGAAGCGTCTAAAATGGGGAGTGCTCCAGCATAAGGAATCACTATTAGCAGGATTAAAATTAGCGAAAATATTCTTTTCATTCCCGGCACCTCTAAACTAAGTTTTTTACTAATTTACCTAATTAAATGTTACGCAGTCAAAACAAATAAAGGTTGCGGAAAAGAGTTAATGTTTTATAACCCGATCCGCCTTGCTCACGTCGTCTCTCATTATTAGAACAACCCTGCTAGGAGGATACTCGTCCTCTATGTGGTACCCAGGGAGGTGTTTCACGAGCTCCTCAGCAAATGCCTTTATGTCCTCATGACTTGGCATGTTGTTTATAGTTAGCCTGTTTCTGGAAAAGCCCACAAACATGTAAGCCTTGGCCTCAACGAACATTGGTCTTGCCTTCATTATAAGCTTTGCATAGCCTTCTGGGTTGTGCATGTTCTCGCCCTTAACCAGAGTAAGTCGTATAACGGTTCTCACAGGCAGATCCCTCATAAGTTCAAGTGTTCTATTTATTCTGTCCCAACCATCTGGGATCATGGGTACGTTTACTTTTTGGTATGTTTCTTCATCAGGGGCCGTCAGAGAAACATAGAGCTGCTTCGGGAGTTTGTTTTCTTCGAGCATCTTCTCCAGAACTTCTGGCTCAGTACCGTTGCTCACTATAAACGTTGTGAATCCTCTCTTGTGGAACTCTTCAACGAGGTCCCCTATCATTGGATATAACGTTGGCTCGCCTGAGAGACTTATGGCAGCATGCCTTGGCTCCATGGCTTCTTCAAGCTTTTTGACGTTTATTTGATCTTTTACCCCCCAGTAACCACTTAAGAGTTTTCTTTGAGCCTTTATGCTCTCTTCCACAATAAATGCAGGATCATCCAATGGTTCTGGCATCTCTACTCCTAAAAATCCCTCCATGGGGCGCCAACAGAAGATACAATTGTGCGTACACCAAGCTGTAACTGGAGTCATTTGCAAGCATCTATGGGATTCTATCCCATAGAACTTCTGTTTGTAGCAAACACGATTATGTTTTATACTCTCCTTTAACCAATGACAGAGTTTAACTGAGCTGTGATGACCAACAAGAGCGTAATGCTGTTTTTTAAACAAATTTACAATCTCCTCAGGCATGTTTGGTTTTACATCCATTAGTCTCACCTAATCTGGGTGCGGGATAGAGTTTAAAAATTTTTGCAATAGGGTATCGAATATTTTCTCGTCGAAAAATATTTCGGCGAAAGACTTAAATACCATTACGTTTACCGCACTTTCATGCAGAAGTTAAAACCAACACTCATAATCAAAACACGTAAGAGGATTTTTGAAAAAGAGTTTTTCGAAGAAGATACTCATATAGAGTCAAAACCAAAAGTGAGATTTATTCAAGAAATCCCAAGAATTAGGCTCGCTTAGCGCTTATCACAACAATTTCTTCGAAAAAATATCTCTCCTTAGCTGTTATTTCTGTGGTAAATCCTTTAGATTCCAGTTTTCTTAAGGTCTCTTCTATACCTGTTATTGAGGACTGGACTATCTGAACCACACCTTTTTCGTGGAGATAATTATCAAATTGTTCCAAAAAAGAGTCTAAAACCTCTCTTCCAGTTTTTCCACCAACAAGAGCCAGGTCTATTGGTTCTTCTGGTTCTCCCGGAAGGTAGGGAGCATTGAATGTGATTATATCGAATTTTCCAGCCACATTCTCAAAAAGATTGCTTAATTTAAACTGAACGTTTGTTATGCCATTTATTTTTGCATTTTCCTTCGCCAGTTCAACTGCAATTGGGTTAACATCAACTCCAAGGACAAACCTTGCTTTTCTTGCCATTAGAAGGGCTATTATTCCAGTACCCGTGCCAACATCCAAGGCAATGTCCCCTTCTTTAACTTTGAGGTTCCTTGCTAGGAGAAACGTATCTTCAGCGGGCTCATAAACCTGTGGATGGAGCTTTATCTTAAGGCCTTGATAATACAGCATGGACACACCAGAAGGTTAATTAAAAAAGAAAAGCTTCATCTCTTCCACTCAGTGTAACCGCATCTACCACATGTCCATCTGTCTTTGTGGTTTGCCATGAAAACTCCTGGGCCGCATCTTGGGCAGAACCTGTTCTTCCTTGAGACCTTGCCATCCTTAACTTCGTAGAACTTCCACTTTTGGGATGTCTTCTTACCAGCCATTTACATCACTCCTCCTGCTCCTGTATCATTCCCTCTCTTCTCAATACGTATTCAGGCTCTATATAGAGCATTCTCTCCTTGCTCTCATAAGCCTTAGCGTACCCCTTGCTAACGTGGCTACCGAAGTAGCTCCTTATGTATTGGATAACTGTTGTTTCTGGATTTAGATCAAGCATTGCAACGAGTTTGCCCTTAACGTCTGCCCTTGAGGGGGTGGGTTCTCCCTCGTGAATAACTTCAAAGTATATCTCCTTTCTTCCTAAGAGTTTGTTCTCTTTAGTCTCGATAACCCTAATCTCCATCGTAAACCACCTCCATCTTTCTAAGCAACTGAGCGCACCTGCGCTTACATTCAGGTGTGACCTTTATAAGTACTATCCCTTTCTCAGGTTGACCATATATCACCAAAGCTCCCTCAGGAGCGTATATCACGGCCGGGATGGCGGCCAAATCCTCCTCGCCATTCACCTTCAGGTAAACTCTTTTCCCTCTCTTAACAAGTTCAAAGGACTTTTTGACAGCATTTAATAAAGCTTTCGTTATTGTTCCAGGTGGGTTTTTTGTTGTTAACACAACCGCACCAAGCTCAATGTCGGGTTCATACTCCTTTCTCTTAGTCTTGTGGTCATATATTGCTAGAGAGGGTTTTATACCAACTCTGAGGACGTTTTCCGTGACGACATCTCCCACTGTAACTAAAAAGGGAGCATTCTTAAATTCCTCGGAGGCTTTCAGATAAGGTTGGGGCATTTCGCCCTCTACCAGCTTACCTAAGGGATTCTTAAGATCTTCCCTAAGTTCCTCTGTAAGTTTGTAGTAAAAGTTTCGGGACATGCTACCTGACCCTTATGGCGTATTTCCCCGGAACCTTCACACCAAGTGCCTGGCCTATTCTAGAGTTCTCTGGATCAAGGATTATAACGAGGTCAAACCACTCATCGCTTAAATCCCTGCTCCCGCAGACGGGACATCGATCTTCATTGGTGATGTAATGGCAGTGCCTGCAGGCCTTCTCAGTCATTTTCACTCACCACTTTCAGCTTTTCTCTTCTCCTTCTCTATCCAATCAAACTTACCCAGGCCGGGCTGTCTCATAGTAAGTCCAATCTTGTTCTCTCTAATTATCTTGCTCTTCTCACTTATGGCAATTATTCTCGCCCTAACAGCATCGCCAAGCTTTAATAAGTGGCCCTTCTCCTTTCCAACAAACTGGGCGTTTTTCTCGTCAAAGACAACATAATCGTCCATAAGCTGAGAAATGTGCACAAGCCCGTCCATAGGGCCGATTCTTATGAATGCACCGTAAGGCACAACATCAATTACCTCGCCTTCAACAACCTCATGCATCTCAGGCTTCCAAACAAGAACATCAAACACTGCCTCGTGATATGTTGCACCGTCTCCATGAATAATAAGGCCCTCACTAACTTCATGAACGTCCAAAATTGCTAGGATAACTCCCTCATCCTTATCATACATTCCCTCATAAGCCTCTCTCAAAACTACCTTTGCAGCCTCTTTGGGATCCATTGTGAACATTCTCGGGGGAATTCTCACGACGTCTTTAACTCTAAGGAGTTTGTACATTCTCTTACCTCCAAAATTTTAAAGAAAGAGAGATTCACTTCTTAAACTTCTCCTTGTAAAGTTCTATTGCTCTAAGGATTTCCTGCTTTGCCTTTTCTGCGTCTTCCCATCCTTCTACAATTATCTCTTTTCCTTGAAGCTCCTTGTATCTCCTGAAGAAGTGGGCAATCTCATCAAGGAAGGCCTTTGGCACATCGCTTAGGTCTTTCCAGTCGTTGAAGTATGGGTCCTCAACGGGAACTGCAAGGATCTTGTAATCCCTATCACCACTGTCAATCATTTTAAAGAGGCCTATTGGTCTCGCTTCAATGAGTACTCCAGGATAAGTGGGTTCTCTCATGATAACCATGATATCAAATGGATCATCGTCATCGTACCATGTCTGTGGAATTACACCATAGTCAACCGGATAATAGAATGGACTGTAAAGGACTCTATCAAGCTTTATAAGGCCGCTTTTCTTATCCAGCTCATACTTGTTTCTACTTCCCTTTGGAATCTCTATTAGGGCGTAAACAACTTCCGGTACTTCTGGTCCGGGCTCCAAATCATGGAATGGATTCATTTCAATCACCTCTTTGATTTTCAAAAGACGTAGTTATAAATCTAACCCAAAAGTTGACTTCTGCATTTAGCTTTAAAGGTTGGTTTTTAAAGTTGTCGCCTGACACCTAAATCCTTGAAGACCTTGCCTTTTGAGATGGATCAAAACTATGTTGGATATTCATGTACTCCAAAAGCTCCTTGATACTTGGCAACACTATATCTGGCTTAACCTCACTCTTTTCTATGTCCTCAAGCGTGTTTACACCGGTTAAGACCATTATTGCCTTTGCTCCAATTTTCTTTGCAAAGGCTATATCGGTGTCAAGCCTATCCCCAACCACCCATATTTCCTCGGCTTTGAGCTTTTCTTTCACTACTTCAAAAACAGGTTCATAGGGTTTTCCTATTATCAGGGGTTCTTTCTCGGTGGAGACTTTTAATGCGGCAATTATTGACCCTGCCCCAGGGAGAATGCCTTCCTCACTCGGGTAGGTAGTGTCGGGGTTGGTGCCTATGAACTTTGCCCCATTTCTTATCGCTAGACAGCCATATTTTAACTTTTCATACGTTAACTTTGGATCAAGGCCCACAACAACGTATTTTACATCTCTCCATTTTTCCCTCACTTCTTCGAGGGTTATTATGGGCCATTCAATAGATTTGATTTCCTCTCTGAGGCCATCACCACCAATTACAAAAACGTTGCCCTTTTTAAAGTGCTTCTTCAAATACTGGGCCGTTGCATAGCCGGAGGTTATTATTCTCTCTTCTTCAACCTCAATCCCCATTTCCCTGAGCTTTTCCCTATACATTCTGGCGTTTCTTGTGGAGTTGTTGGTGAGAAAGACGAAAGGAATTTTATTGGATTTTAAAAACTCGATAACCTCTTTAACACCATCAACAGCCTCTTTCCCCCTGTAAATAACACCATCCATATCAAAGATTATTCCAATCATCATGAGCACCAGAGAAGAAAAGGAAAGGAGGTTTAAAAACTCACTGTTCAGCATAAATTTGCATTGAGATTAGGCAGAGATCTTTTTGGATCTCATTGCCCGCTTCGGGGTTCACTAAGAAAAACATCGTAACTTTAAGGATTTCTGAAGGTGCAAAGGGTGCAGTCAAGATTGAGATCGACTGGTTGTTTAGCTCATATAGGCTCTTTCCAGAGTAATCACTTAGAGTATAGGTTTGGTTGTTATGTGTTATCACAATCCATTCCAATATGAGGTTTTGGCTAAGTTCTCCAACTTCGGTTGTGTTATCCACCAAGGCCTCGGCCCCAGTAAGCTCACCGCTTTCCAAGTCTTGGACATGAGGAATTATAAGAATCTTCGAGATGTTGAAGTCCCCGCTGTTTTTTATGTAGAACTCAGCTTTTATCTCGTCCCCTGGTTTAAGATCGTTGAATTCAAAGAGCTTTAAATCATTGTAAAAAGTGCTTCCTGTTTTGCTGATTCTAACATCAAACTCCCCAGTTGCAATTTCATTGTTCTCCGAGATGCTTATATCGCTAAAGAGTGCACCGCCTATTTTAAAGCCTGCTGCTCCCAATAACAGGCCCACGAGCATGAAGGCAATTTCTCTCCTCATAATGATCACCGATGGATTTTTACAATTTCGAGAAGTAATACATCCATTAAAAGTATTTCTGGTTTATTATCATCACAGGGATATCAAGGTTAGAATAGAAAAAGTTAGATTAGAGCAAGAAAATTCAGCTCTTCCTAACCCGAATATTGAGCTTCAAGCCCATTATTTTGCCCTCTATTGCATCCAGGATTCTCTGAGTGGCGTTTGTTTGAGCATAATCGCCTTTTATTGGCTCAGGTAGTGGAGGTCTTTCGTCCTTGAAGAGCAAAAACCACAGCTGCCACTTTCCGGGCCTGTTTATGGTGAAGGTGTAGTTAGTCTCCCATTGGGGTGTCCAGTTGCCTTCAATATCAACGGGCTTATGGGGTAAAGTTACGTTGAAGTAATCCATGAGGTACATCTTGTGAATATAAGTCTCGTTCGTGTTGAAATCGTAGGTTAGATTCACCAGCCATACCTCAACGTGATAGGTAACGTTCCTATACTCGTGGTTTGCTATGCCCAGAATAACCCTGGCTTTTTCTCCCACAAAGAGATCAGTTGGATAATCGGCGGCTTTTCCTCCTGGGCCCAAAATGTAAAATTCCGTGAACTTTTCTCCTGGCTTGGGATGGGTTATAACGTAGGCCAAAGTTGCTATGGAGGAGATTATTGCGATGATCAAGATTACCGTTAAAGCTTTGTCCAGTTTGCTTGATTGCTCCCACTCCAGTTCTTCTTTAAGTTTTTCAATGCTTATCCTTGGAATCCATGGATCAACGGCATTGGCCCTTCTATAAACTGCCGCAATGGCAAAGATGAGGTTGAAAACCGTTAGGCTTACAAGGATTGGAATTAATCTTATTCCCCAGGGAGTGTAGTTCAGACCAAGGCCAATTAGAGGGACTATCGCTATGCTCAGACCAAAGCTCAAGGCCAATCTTTCAAGGTTGTCGAGTTCCTTTTTCTCAGGGAAAAGGGCCGTTATGAAAACATAACCTGGAAAGAAGAGCACAAAGGCCAAACCAAGGGCTTTCCTGAGTAAACTATCCGGATAGAAAGCAATGAGGAAGTCAAGAAGGAGTGAAAGTGCGATGATTGTTATCAGATCCCAGTAATCCTTGGGTTTCATTTAATCACCAAGGGATTAAGGGTATACTAACTTAAAATTCTTTTGCAACGTGCTTATTACCTCTTGAAAGTCTCGTCCTTTAGGGCGGGGAGGAGGTCAGCCAACGTAGAGTTTTATAAACCCTACCCGCTCAAAACCTCATAGACCTTCTTCATCACTATTATAGCGAAGATAACCAGCAAAAGCTCCACAAGAGGTTTTAAGCTTTCTTTTTGCTCTTTACTTAAGAAGAGGCTTCCAACCTCCAGAGCAATGAGGAGGCCTATTAGAGTTAAGGTGAGGAATACATCTACAGTTTTTGTTGCCAAGGCCGCTATGAGGATCCATGATGAGAGAAAGAGGAGCATGTAATCCTCTACATCCATTCCCTAACTCCCCCAAGCTTTTTGGCCTTTATCTCAACTCCGTACTCCTTTATTGCGAAGCTCTCACTCTCTACAACCTCACCCGTGCCCTTTGCAAGGGCCAGGAGAATTGAAGAACATACGGGACAGGCCACCTGATTACAGCTCTCTATGCTCGCCCTGCATATCTCCATGTTTGTTGGCTTTACAACAACCCTAAATTCTCCCTCATTTTCATCTATATGGACTCCTCTGGCAAGATCAAAGGTCCTCAAAACAGAAGATGCAACACTCTCAACGGCTGAAGGGCCGCTACCATCAAGAGAGCTTTCAAAGTACTCCTCAAACTTCCCTACGAGATCAACTCCCGTTGGCCTTATCAAAAGCCCCATCTGCCTTTCATTGGCCACATTGGTCAAGAAAACGGTCTCCTCATCCATCCTTCCAAGGTCAAGATCAAAATCCTCATGTAGGGGGATGAAAGTTCCTCCCTCCGGCATGTTTTCATATGGAGGGATGTATAGCGCATTACCTTCAAGGCCCAGGTCGCTCACCATATCCTGAAGCATCTCAACATAGGGGAATATTAGGTTATCAAGGGCTTCCCTTTTAACGTACTCCCTTGATTTGAACGTTAAAACTATAAAGCCCAGAAATAGCCCAGCAAAGCCCAAATTAATCTGACTCTGATTAGAATTTATTGCCCCATAGATCAACAGAAAAGTTCCAATGCCCGCTAGAGAAGCGCTTGCTATCTTCTCTGCCCTCATAATTTTACCCCCATCAATTTAAAACCATTAACTTTAAAATGTTTATCATTGTCTTTTGAATTTGAGGAAAATGAGGAGAGGTATGGCTTTAATCATTCTCACACTCTTGGTCTTCAGCAGCTTTGGATTAGCCATGGAAAGGCATTTTGAATATGAAAAGGCCTATGAGAACGATAAGGGGATTTACATCTATTTTAGAATTATCCTCCTCTACTCGGAGATGGCCCTTGACAAGATAATTGGCGAGGATAACGAGAGTCTTTACTATGCGAGCAACGTTGAAACAAAGCTGAACATAACAAGGGATGAGATAGAGTTCTATAAGTCCTTTGGAATAGAGGCGAAGGTTGAGGATTACCTACCTCCTTTTCTGGAGCTTGGTAAGGGTGTGAAGGAGATAGCCCTTGGCCAAAAGCTCTTCCTGGATAACATCGAGATCGTCAAAGAGATGAGGGATTACTATGCTTACGTTAATGCAAGCCTAGGACTGGAGATGATGGGGGAGGGAATCTCAAGTGCCGAGAAGGCCCTTGATGTGATTGAGACCTTTGAGTTCGTTGATGAAGACAACAGCACCTTAACACTCGATACATCATCCCTTAGAGAGAAGCTGGAGAAGATTAAGAGGATGTACTTTGGCTATGAGAAAGTTTTGAGTGCCTATAAAGTCCTGCTCCCCGAGGAGCTTCAGAAGCTTATCGAAGAGAAAAAAGAAGAGCTACCAAGCAACATAGACCAAGAACAGTTGGAAGAGATAATCACAAAGTTGAGGAAGGGCGAAGGACTTACCGAGAATGAGCAGCAGCTCCTCAACGAAGTCATGGAGGTTATTTTCAAAAACGGCACCATAATCTTAGTCCCCGAGTCACTAACCCTCTATGCCTCAAACCTCAACCCCTTCGTCTATGAGAATATCACCTTTTACGGCTATGCCCCAGACTTTGATACCGTCTACCTTCACATTAAAAACCAGACGATCGCTTTGGGGGTTAAGAACAACCGATTTTCTTACGTGTATTCCTTCGACACGGTTGGTAAGTATGAGGTCTTTGCAACCGGGGTAAAGAACGGAAGTGTTGAAAAGTCCAATACTCTCATTTTGAACGTTTTAAAGATCCCTACAAGAATAGTTCTCTCTTCTGAGGGGAGTGCATACATCAACGAGAGTATGAGGGTGAGCGGTGCCCTGCTGGACTATTACGGAAGGGGCTTGGATGGGGAAGAGATTTTTGTAGAGTTCAACGGTGAGAGGTTTAAGATTTCAACCCTCAGCGATGGGAGCTTTTCCCTCAATGTTACAAGTGATGAGAGCGGGAAAAAGCTGTTAAACGTTACCTATCTCGGTAACGAGATTTATGCAGGGAGTTCTGCTTCTTTAGGCCTTGTGTTCCTGAAGTATCCAGTGAAGATCACCATAAAGACCGAGAAAAATAAATTCAAGATCGGAGAAGAGGTCAAGATAAGCGGAACCGTAAGCGGGGTTAGAAGGGAGATTCCCGTGATAATTTACGTCGATGATGAGCCTTATACGGAGCTCTATGCAATAAGGGACTTCAAGGTGAAGGTAACCTTTAATGAAACTGGAGAGCACAGAATCTATGCCCGCTTCCCCGGGAATGATTACTACGAAGCGGCAAACTCAAATATGATAACGCTCAAAATCGTGGAATTTTCTCTCTTTGAAATTCTCTTAATCCTCCTCATTGCTGGTCTGCTTTTCGGCATAGGGTTCCTCGGTTACAAGATTTACAGAAAGGGCAGAGAGGGAGTTACCGACGAAGAGTTCCTAACCCTATTAAAGGCAATGGAAGAGGCCGAAAAGATGGAAGAAGCAGAGAGGGAAAGGAAACTCAAGTCCCTCAGGCAAATGTATAGGGAGATTTACTACAAGCTTATCAAGCACTACAACCTAAAGCCCAGCTTGACACCGAGGGAGCTGGTAAATAGGTTAAGGAAGGAAAACTTTGCTTATCACTTAGAAAAAGCCACTGGTCTTTACGAGAAGCACTTTTATGGGAAGAAAGTCCTCAGAAGGGGTGACGTTCTGGATTATCTAAGACATATAGCTGGCTTCATAGTGTCTTTCATAGTGAGGGAGGAGTTATGAGAAGGGCCATCTACACTATCCTCATGGCATTCGGTATCTTTCTCCTCGTGATGCCCTTAACCATACCCGTATTCTACACCAGTGCAGATTTCAGCGTTTTCAATACAAAGTGGAACGGAGCCTCAAACTTTGGAAGGCTCCTCTATGAGGAAACAAATATCATGCCCGTGATAACCTCCTATAACTCCTTTGGTCTTGGCGAGAGGGAAGGCGTTCTCCTGATCCTCGGACCCGACCTGAGCTATTCCTCCCTTGAGATTGATGAGATCAAGAAGTTTCTGGAGAACGGGGGGACCCTTGTTCTAATAGACGACTTTGGAACCGGGAACGATATTTTGACGGGCCTAAACCTAACGGCCAGATTTACCGGCCTCATCCCCATTGATGTCTTCTACTCAAAGAACTACAACTTCCCAGAGCTCGTGAGGATCTTGGACCCACAGCTGAGTGTCGGAGTTGATAAGCTGACACTCAACGTCCCCTCCGTAATAGTGGGTGCTGAAGGGTCAATATATACGAGCAAAGTGGCCGTTATAGGGAACAACCAGAGGCAGCTCCCAATAATGAGTGAGCTGGAGTATGGAAACGGGAGGATAATCCTGTTCTCAGATCCGAGTGTTTTCATAAACGATATGTTCGAGAAGAACGAGCCGTTCATAAGAAACTTTGTAAGGTATATAAAAGCAGATGTGATTTACATCGATGAGGCCCATCACACGAGCTTCAATCCCTACGCCGTCGGAACAGTGGTTATCAAGAGAAGTCTGGATAAAATGAAGGCCTTTTACGTGATTTTGGGAGTGGCAGTTTTAGCCATACTCATTGAGAGCGGCCTAGCCTTAGAGGGAATAAGCAGGGTTGTAAATGCCCTGCTAGGCAAAATCTTTAAGGAAGAAGAAAAAAGTTTGGATGATGTGATAGAGGAGTTAAAGAAAGAGGGTTATGATGAGAAGGTCCTCAGGAAGATAATAAGGGAAATACAAACTGGTAAAAAGCTGGGTGATTAAAATGAATGGTAAAGAATTCCTTGAAAAGCTTAAAGCTGAAATTCACAATGCTGTTGTTGGAAAAGACGAGGTTATAGAGCTTCTGGCCGTTGCTCTGCTAGCTGAGGGACACGTGATTTTGGAGGGTGTACCCGGAGTTGCGAAAACAACCATAGCGAAGAGCTTTGCACATGCTATTGGTTTAGAATTTTCCAGAATCCAGCTTACACCTGATTTATTGCCCGCCGATATAATTGGAACCGTTTACTACGATCAAAAGATGGCACAGTTTAAGATAAAGAAAGGGCCCATCTTCGCCAACGTTGTTTTAGCGGATGAGATTAACAGGGCTCAGCCCAAGACTCAATCCGCCCTTCTTGAGGCAATGCAGGAAGGCCAGGTGACTATAGAGGGAAGAACCCTCTACCTCCCAAGGCCCTTCCTCGTGATAGCAACCAAAAACCCGTTGGAGTTTGAGGGAGTTTACACTTTACCAGAGGCCCAAATTGATAGATTCATGATGGAGATAAAGGTGGGGTATCCCGATAAAGAGGAAGAGCTTAGGATGCTACTGAGAAAGGATCGGGGAGACTTTAGAGAAGTAAGACAGATATTCACACCAACTCAGATCCTAACTTTAATAGCTCAAGTTAGGAGGGTTAAAACAAGTGAAGAGGTTCTGCAATATCTGTACGAAATAATCGCCAAAACTAGGAGAGATGACAGACTTCTGGTCGGGGCATCTCCAAGAGCTGCCGAGCATCTCCTCTATGCCTCAAAGGCCTTGGCCTTTCTTAGAGGGCGGGACTATGTGATACCCGATGACATAAAGGAGATGGCCCTCAGCGTTTTGACGCACAGGCTTTTGGTTAGGGCAGACTATGAACTGGAGGGTGTTAAGAGCGAAGACGTCGTAAGGGAGATTCTCGATGAAGTAGAGGTGCCAGTATGAAAAGAGAGGACTTGCTGTGGACGCTTTCAGGTGTTAGCTTCGCCCATGGATATTTGGCCTCAAACGTTTTTAGTGCCCTGTTTGGTTTAGGCCTAGCCGTGTATACGTTAAAAACCAAGAAAGAGTTCAATCCAGAGGTAAAAGTTGATGTGGAGTTTCCCACAACGGTTGAGGAAATGAAAAAATCCAAGGTTATTTTAAAAGTGAAAAACCTTGGAAGTGACGTGAAGGTTAGAGTTAAGAGTGGTTTTGTCCCAAATGTAAGGATTGCCGATGGTGAAACCCACATCCTCAAATCAGGGGAAGAAAGGTTTATCGATCTCCTCCTCATCCCCGAGAAGAAAGGGGAGTATGAGGTCCCCCTCAAGATGGAGATCTATGATTTGAAAGAGCTCTACTTTGAGGAGCTGGATATAGGCAAGTACAAGCTCGATGTGATGCCATCCGTTGAGTCAATAAGGGAAGCGGCCAAAGAGGATTACAACATAAAGCTAAGTGAGGTCTACAAGAGGAGTATTTTTCTGGGCCTGGAGACGCTGGAGCTCGAAGGCTTAAGAGAATATTTACCGGGAGATGACCTGAGAAGGATAGACTGGAAAGCAACATCCCGTCTCGGAGAGCTCATAGTGAGGGAGTTCATAAAGGAATGGGAGGGAGACGTGTACCTCGTTCTCGACTCAACGAGGGAAATGCGAAAAGGACTGAGGAGGGCAAAGATAGACTACGCATCAACTCTGGTTCTGCATTTAGCAACGGTGCTCTTGAAGAAGAACTACAGAGTGGGCCTTATCATCTACAGCGATAGGGGCGTTAAGATCGTTAAACCATCAAAGGGAAGGGAGCACCTGAATAAAATTAGGGCCGCGGTGAAGTTTAAGCCTGAAAAAGGTCTGATAAGCCTGAAGAGCAGTGTGGTTTTGAAGTTCAGCGAGAAGGGAAGGAAATTCATGGAGAAGATCTTCCCAAGAAAGAGAAGTGGACTTGGTGAAGCTCTGCTTAACATCAAAGAGCCCTCATATCTGATTATTATCAGCGATTTAATGGGCCACACCTCACTGCTTTACCGCCTAATGCTCATGCTCAAGAAGAAGCACAAAGCCGTGATATTATCTCCGAATCCAATACTCTTCTATGCCGAGGAGATAAATGAGGAAATGTTGAAGTTTCTCTATGAGAAGTATCTGGAGAGGGAGAAGACGGTTAGGAAGTTCAACGCGGTTGCTCCAACCATTGATTTAGGCCCGAGTGATTATTTGAGGGAGATCGTGAGGGAGCTGAAATGATCTGGGGGATACTAGCGATAATTGCAGGGTTGGTATTGAGGAGCAAAGCTGTCGTTTTGATACCTTTAGTGTATTTACTCGCAAGGAAGAACAAGGATTTGGGCCTTATCGCTTACTTCTTCTATGGGGTTGCTTTAATTGGTGACGTTTTTGTTAAGGATATTCTATCTTTTGAGGCCTTGAAGGCCCTTCTGCTTGGGGCCTTTCCTGCGTTGATGGTCTTCAGGGAGATTTTAATTGGGAGTGAGTTCAGGGAAAGTTATAAACTGGACAGGTCAAGGTTGGAGATCTTTCTGGATATTAGGGTGTTTTTATTTGTGTTGATTATCATAAGTTTGATGGCCTTTGTGAAGATTAAATATGAATATCTTTATACTACCGAAAACCAAGTGACTGCAGTAGCTGGGCTTGCACTACTGTTCTTACTGGTGAGCCTGAGGGAGGATGTTAAGAAAGTTGGTATGTTTGAAAGGAAAAAGTTGAGCTAAAAGATTCCTGTGTTTCGAACCATTGCTTTTGTCCAATAATATTTTATGTTATACGTTTTTATAAGAAGGATTTTTGGTAGTTAGTAACCTTTGTCCAATACCTATGTCCAGAAAATGAGATATTTGTGTAATACTATGTCTTTAGTGATGTAACAATTTCTCAATGAATACTAATGTAGATTGAACATTTTGAATATCTTTAATTCTAGTTCTTAGTCAGAACCGAACGTTTGTTTGAAGAAAATTTAAAAAGAATAAATGAATAAAAATCTTTTCGATATGTAAGTCAATAGTAGTATTTTAACTATATAGTTGGAAAAATTATCCAATTTGTGTAATAAATCCAAAAAATTGCAAAAAATGCACCGGTGATCTCGATGAAGAATAACACCCTTATAATACTGCCCGCCTACAATGAGGAACTAACCATCGGGTCCGTTGTTGCTTTAGCTAAGAAGTTTGGTGATGTTCTGGTTGTTGATGATGGTTCCTTTGATAGAACATCACAAATCGCTCGGGAATCTGGGGCCATTGTCCTAAGGCATGAGGTCAACAAAGGAAAAGGATGCGCATTGAAAACGGGTTTTAAATATGCTTTAAGCAAGGGGTATGATATCGTTGTTTGTTTGGATTCCGATGGCCAGCATAACCCCGATGAGATTCCCCTTCTCTTGGACCCGATAGTTAAAGGAGAGGCCGACTTGGTTATTGGTTCGAGATATTTAAATGAGAGCAAAAAGGAGATTCCAATTTATAGGAGACTAGGTCTATGGGTACTAAACACAATGACAAGAATGGCTGCAAGTGTTGAAGTTGACTCCCAGAGCGGTTTTAGGGCCATGAACAGAAAAGCCTTGGAAAGCTTAGATTTAAGCAGCGATGGTTATGCTATAGAAACAGACATGATTGTCCAGGCAAGCGAGAGAGGGATTAGGCTCATGGAAGTTCCAATTACCGTTAGATATGATGTGCCGAACAAGCACAAGAAGAATCCACTAACTCATGGGTTTGGTGTTCTATCGGATATAGTAAGCTTGATAGGATATAAGAGGCCTTTACTGTTGTTTAGTATCTTGGGCATGATGTCTTTTAGCATTGCAGGAATTCTATTTTTCTGGGCACTAAAACCTTATTATACAGAGGGGAGAGTTTACCTAACTCAGATCATAGGGGCAGGAATTTTCACGATAATTGGAATTCAACTGTTTGTCGCTGGGCTGACGTTGAATGTGTTGGCAAAGATGGTGAGGGAGTGATTGAAAAATATGTCCAGTAAAATTCTAATAACTGATGCTCAAATGAGAAGTTCTCTAGCCGTTATCAGATCACTTGGTAAAAAGGGATTAAAAATAACCGCTGGCGAAGAAACTAGATTCGCAACTGGGTTTTTTTCTAAGTATGTCAAAGAAAGAGTCGTGTACTCCTCCCCTAGAAAAAATCCAAAGGGCTTTATCAAATTTCTCAAGACTATCCTGTCAAAAGATGAGTATGAGATGTTAATCCCAGTTGCTGATGCCACTCTTCTACAAATTATAAAACACAAGGAGGAATTAGAAAAATATACAACTATTCCTTATCCCGACTATGAGAAATTCATAAAAGCTTATGACAAGGGGAAAGTTGTTAAACTAGCTCAAAAACTTAGGATACCAGTACCAGATACACATTTTGTCCAGGATTCTGAGGAGCTCAACACATTAGCTAGGGAAATAATATATCCTGTAATCCTAAAAGCTAGATTCAGCTTTGGATCAAGGGGAGTTAGGATAGCAAACTCTAGGAAAGAATTATTCGAGAAGTATAAAGAACTTAGTGAAAAATTTGGCAACTTAATCTTATTGCAGGAGTACATTCCTAAAGGAGATGAGATAGGAGTATACACTTTGTTTGATCTTACTCATAAACCTGTGGCAGTAACTGTTCAACGAAGAATTAGATCATATCCCGTTTCAGGCGGACCAAGCACCTTAAGGGAAACAATAAAAGGAGAGCTTGCAGAGAAGGCCAGTAAAATTGCATTTACATTGCTTAGGGAACTAAAATGGTATGGAATAGCTATGGTGGAGTTTAGAGTTGACCCACGAGATAATACACCAAAGATTATGGAAGTGAATCCAAGATTCTGGGGATCCTTACAACTGTCTATATTGGCTGGTGTTGATTTCCCATATTTGCTGTATAAGTTGTTTACTGATAAAAAAGTGGAGCCTGTATTGGATTACAAAGAAGGAGTTCAGTGTCGGTGGCTGTTGCCGGGAGATATATTATGGTTTTTAAGTTCACCTAATAAGTTAAAAAACCTGAAAGAATTTTTAAAATTTAACACCAACTATGACATACTCTCTTTAGAGGATCCAGGACCTACTTTTGGGTTTATCTTAGCGACTCTAAGATTCCTTTTTGACAAAGATATGTGGGAGTTTGTAATTAGGAGGTTGTGACCATGAGATATAACGCATTAACAATAGATGTAGAACATTGGTGGTGTAATGAATTCCTTAAAAGATATTTACCTGAAAAAAGAGAAGATCAGCTAATTGATTCTGTAAGGTTTATCTTAGATATTCTCGATAAGTATAACGTTAGAGCAACTTTCTTTGTCTTGGGATCCGCCGCTGAAGAGCATCCGGAAGTCTTGGAAATGATTTATGAAAATGGGCATGAAATCGGATCTCATGCTTATTCTCATGAACCATTGTACAAATTAACTAGAGAGCAGTTTGAGAAGGAAATAAAGCAGTCAATTAAGATAATTCATAAAACAACGGGAGAAAAATCGTTGGGATTTAGAGCCCCTCATTTTTCTATAAACAACAGGACAAAGTGGGCTTTTGAGATATTAGAGAAATATGGGTTCAAATATGACTCAAGCATCTTTCCAATAAAAACAAATCTGTATGGGGTTCCCAACGCACCTTTAACACCTTATCACCCATCAAAAGAAGATGTCTCCAAGCATGATCCAGAGAGGAGAATAATAGAATTTCCGTTAAGTGTGATTAGATTGGCTGGGATAAATATCCCAATTTCTGGGGGGTTTTATTTGAGGACCTTTCCCTTGAGATTTATGAAATGGGCACTTAAGAAGGTGAGCAAAGAGAGGCCAGCTGTTATTTATATTCATCCTTGGGAAATTTATCCATACACCCCAAGATTAAAAGCCTCTCCTCTAGCAAGATTTGAAGCTTATCACGGAACTGGTCTTCCTACTCTGAGAAAGTTCAAAGCGTTATTGAAAGAGTTTAAATTCAAGCCAATGGGTGATATAGTTGATGAGCTTTGACCTTCATGTGCATTCAAAATATTCAAAAGACTCAATAAATGACCCAAAGTGGATAATAAAAATTGCAAAGAAAAAAGGGCTTAGTGGAGTTGCCATTACAGACCATAACACTCTCAAAGGTAGTTTAATAGCTAAAAAAATTAATAAAGATCCAGATTTTGAAATTATCTTTGGTGAAGAGATAAAAACAGATATCGGGGATATAATCGCGCTGTGGATAACCAAGGAAATAAAAAGCAGAAATTGGGAGGAAGTTATTGATGAAATACATTCTCAAGGGGGAATTGCAGTGTTGCCCCATCCATATAGGGGGCATAAATTAATTGAAAAAGTTGCAAAACGAGTTGATGTAATTGAAGTCTTAAATGCGAGAACACCCAAGCAACTAAATAGAAAAGCATATGAGTTGGCAGTAAAACTCCACAAGGGATTCTCAGCGGGAAGTGATGCTCACGTGCCTTTTGAAATTGGAAGAGGGAAAATTTTTGTAAATTCAGATTTGAGAAAAGCTCTGGTCAAAGGAAATGTAAAACCAGATGGAAAAGAGTTCCCGTATTTACTAGTGCATGGAATTAGTTTCATTGCTGAAAAGATTCGAATAACATTTGGGAGGGAGTATTAATGAAGAATCTTGTCCTTATTACAGTTGATTGTCTGAGATATGATGCATTGAGTCCAGAAACTGCCCCAAATATAATGCAACTTGCAGAGAAGGGTTTGTTTTTTGAAAGGGCATATAGTTTGGGATGTTGGACTGCTCCTTCTCTGGTAGGTTTATTAACGTCTTCGTATCCTTTAATGTATAATGGAGAGCTAGTAATAAAATATCCCCGAGTTAGCATTGCCCAAATTTTACATAAAAATGGGTATTCTACAGCCGGATTTACCTTCCACCCTTACTTAAGCAAGCAATTTGGTTATCATAAGGGTTTTGATGCCTATTTTGATGATATTGATGAGATAAGTAATGAACATGCTATCATAAACAGAAGCAGATGGGAACAACTTGCTATCATTGCAACTAAAATGAAGAAAGCTAGGTTGTTACGGCCTATTTATTCCCATCTTGCAAATAGGATTTACCTGCATTCGCTTAAACACAAGTTAAGTGAAGACTTCAAATTTTATGTGTCTGGGTCTCAGATAAACGAGCTTGTGATTGATTGGATAAAATCCCATAAGGAACCATTTTTTGTCTGGATACACTATCTCGATACTCATTTCCCCTATATTCCAGAAGAAGACTGGGACAAAAGGGAGATTATTGAACTTAACATTGAGAGAGAAAGATGGTTTAGATTAAATAAACCAGTAAATCCTGAAAAACTGGAGAGATTAAAACAACTGTATCTTACCAAGGTTTCAGATGCTGACAGGTATATAGGTAACTTAATAAGAGAATTCAAAAAAATGGGTCTATACAAAGATACAGTTTTTGTAATAACTGCAGACCATGGTGAGGAGTTCTATGAACATGGTGGATTTCATCATGACTTAAAGCTCTATGAAGAACTTATACATGTTCCTTTGATAATTTTCGGTGATAGAATTCGCTCACGTAAAATAAAAAGAGTTGTTAGCCATATCGATTTAGCTCCAACTTTACTTGACTTTCTTGACATTAAAAAACCTCTTGAGTGGATAGGAGCAAACATGTTGCTCAAGAAAGATAGTGTAGCCATCATCGAAGAGGGTCAGAAAGAGAGAGGCGATGCACGGCAAGGGAGTATTTTCAAGTTAAATCTAAATGCTAAAAAAATAGCAATAGTAAAAGGTGATTGGAAATATATTTATAGTAAAACTCAGGAAGAGGAGTTATATAACCTTAGAGAAGATCCTAGAGAGCAGAAAAATCTAATAACATCCAAGAACAGAGAATATAGACACGTTCTGGAAAATATGAGGAAAGTACTAAGATACCACTTGGAAATGATATCTACAAGACAAGAAAGAATATTAACAAAGAGAATTCTCAAACAGATGATAATGAAAAATGGTGGTGACTAAATGAAAAAGACGATTATTACAAAAATATTATTGTGGGAGAAGAAAAACTAATGGTAGAGGCAGGTGAGATTCTATGAAAATCTCAGTACTTGGTCTTGGATACATAGGGCTTCCAACAGCCCTACTCTTTGCATCTACAGGACACAAAGTTGTTGGTGTCGACATAGACAAAAGAAAAGTGGATCTTCTGAACCGGGAAAAACTTCCTTTCCAAGAGCCAGGACTTGAAGAGCTTTTTGAAAAAGCTAGAGCTAACTTCACGGCAACAACAGAAGTTCCTGAGGCTGATGTATTCATAATAGCTGTTCCAACACCCCTCAAAGTGGAAACAAAATCTGCGGATTTGACATATGTCAAATCAGCTTCAGAGATGGTATGGCCACGCCTCAGGAAGGGGGATCTTGTTGTCCTCGAATCAACTGTGCCTCCTAGAACAACAGAAAACCTGCTAATTCCAATACTTGAAAAGGGCGGTTTAAAGGCAGGAGAGGACTTCTATGTCGCCCACTGTCCCGAGAGAGCAATCCCCGGAAAGACAATATACGAGATGATTCACAACGATAGAATCATCGGTGGTATAAATAGAAAATCGGCCGAGTTGACCAAAGAGCTTTATTCCTCCTTCGTTAAGGGTAATATATACCTCACTGATGCCACAACCGCAGAATTCGTCAAGCTGATAGAAAACACCTACAGAGACGTTAACATAGCTCTCGCCAACGAGCTCGCCCAGATTGCCGAGGAATATGGCATAAACATCTGGGAGGCAATAGAACTCGCCAATAAGCACCCAAGAGTCAACCTCCACAAGCCTGGATCGGGCGTTGGAGGGCACTGCATAGCGATCGATCCCTGGTTTGTTATTCAAGGAAGCTCTAATGGGAAGCTAATAGCAACATCAAGATACATCAACGATACTATGCCAAACTATGTGCTGAGAAAAGTCAAAGAACTTGTTGAACACATAAAGTTCCCAACGGTTACTGTCCTAGGTGTTGCATACAAGGGAAATGTCGACGATGCCCGCGAGACTCCTAGTCTAAGGTTCATCAAGCTAGCCGAAAATGAAGGCTTCAACGTCAAAGTTTATGATCCCTACGTGAGGGAGTTTGACTACCCATTGCTTGATCTCGAAGAAGCTATAAAAGACAGCGACTGCATAGTGGTGATAACAGATCATGACATCTTTAAGTTCCTCGATCCTAAGAAAATAGGAAAGTTAATGCGGCATAGGTACGTCTTTGACAGTAGGAACATCCTCGATCATGGGAGGTGGAGGAAAGCAGGGTTCAAAGTGAAGGTGCTTGGAGATGGGAAGGAGAATGTATGATCTCTGGGCAGATATCGGAAATACTCCACAGATCCATGTGATCAGGGCTATAGTGAAAGAACTTAGAGAGTACTCCATCTATATAACTGGGTTCAACAGGGGTGAGGTTGTCCAACTACTGGAAATTTATGGGCTTAGGGGGAAGGTCTTTGGGTCAGATAAATACGACTCTCTCCTCAAGCCCTACCCTTTTGTAAAGAGATCAGTAAAACTAATGTTCAGAGCGCCACGAGCGAAGATGCTCTTGAGCTTTGAAAATGCCATGCCAATTCCGGCAGGAAAACTTAAGGGAATGAAGATTTTCCTGATTTTGGACAATGACTTGAAGGTTATCCTAAGAACTCCTATTTTTCAAAGAGCAACTTCATGGCTAAAACGGTTTGCAAACTTTATCCTAGTGCCCAAAGTTGCTGAAGAGAATTTTAAGAGATATTTCAAGGAGGTAATCCCATATCAAGGTTATAAAGAGCATATATACATCGCAGATTTTGAACCGGATCCAAGCTTTATTAAAATGATACCTGTAGAGGAGTATGTTGTTTTAAGACCCGAGTCCTTGACGTCCCTTTATGTGCTCCACAACAAATCACTCGTCCCTGAAATATTGAGACTCTTAAAAAGGGAAGGTGTGGATGTAGTGTACCTGCCAAGGAACAAGAAAGAGAAAAAACTCGCCGAAGGATTCAAAAATGTTTATATTCCTCCAAAGGCTCTTGATGGACTTAATTTGATATATCACTCGAAAGCGACTCTTACTGGCTCCGGAACAATGGCTAGAGAGGCAGCAGTCATGGGTGTTCCTGCGGTTTCCTTCTTCCCCCGAGAAAGGTTGCTTGCTGTTGATAAGGACTTGGTTGAGAGAGGAAAAATGTTACATTCGCGGGAACCGGAAGAAATCGTTGAGTATGTGATAGAGAACTGGAACAGAAAGAGAAAGGGAGACTTTAAGACTGCCAAGCGGACAAAAAAACAAATTATTGAGTACATAAAAAATAATATATAGGGAGGTAGTATAATGAGCAATGATATACTTTGGCGATCAGTAAATTCACTTTATTTATGGGTTCAGAAGGAGAAACATCAAGGATGGGATCCGTACGATGGCCTTAGTGGAGAGGTTACCCAGAAAGTGGCAAATAAAAAATGGCTAAGCATCCTTATATTGCAACTAAACCTGTATTCTCCTGTTAACCTCCGCCCCATGTTTAGGATCAAAAAGGGATGCGCAAATAAAGCGCGTGCTCTCTTTTCAAGAGCGTATCTTAACCTTTACTCACTAACAGGAGATAAAAACTTCAAAATTGAAGCAAAGACTATACTTAAGAAATTAGAAACTCAAAACCTAAGCAAAAATAAGGATGAGTTCTGTTGTGCAAGTTACTATTTCCCATACATTGCTCCTAAGCACTACTTGGGACCCTCTCTTCCAGACATAATATGTGTAACTGAGTCAGCGAAAAGCTTTATTCAGGGTTATGCGATACTAAAAAAGAAAAAATACTTACTTCTGGCCAATAAAGCTGTTAAATTTCTTCTGAATAAGCTTGTTGGAAGTTTCGAGGAAGAGGTCTACTTCAAATACACTCCCCTTGAGAGGGGTAAAATAGTCTTCAATGTTTCCGCCTTGGCTCTTGAAACAATTTCAGCTCTACTGAGATATTCGGGAAATGAATCATTACTCGAAATCGGACAAGACGTAGTGAAACTTTTGATTAAACACCAGAGAGTAGACGGTGCGTGGCCATATTCCATCCATACTAACTCAAGAATGTATTACTGGCAAATTGATTACCACCAAGGATTCATAATTGATGGCCTACTCGAGTTTTTCCCATATATTACTCACGGAAAGTTGAGAGATCAAACCAAGTATGCCATACACAAAGCTATAACGTTTTACATGAAAAAGCAGTTCACTTTAGAGGGAGCCTCTTACTACCGCTATCCAATCAAATATCCCATAGATATCCACAATCAAGCACAAGGCATAATAACCTTTTCCAGACTGTACTCTAGAACGGGGGACAAAAAATATTTAAAATTTGCACAAAAAATAGCCCAATGGACGATTAAGAACATGCAAAGCCAGGAGGGATACTTTTACACGCATAAATGGCCAGGGTTTGTAAACAAGACCCCTCACATGAGATGGGGGCAAGCATGGATGATATTGGCGTTAAGCACCTTATTATCCATGGGAGGAACTCAAAATGAAAGTCATTATGATTGGCCCAATTGAAACGGCTGGAGGCGTCTCAATTCACACTAAAGAGCTCACGAGGGCCTTAAAGCAACTTAGTATTGACGTGGAAATGTATAACATAAGCTCCGAGAAGGAATACCCGACATTAGTTTCCAACTTTATCAAGCTCTATAGGAGGACATTGGGACTCTCATTGAAACTTATAAAAAACAGAAAAAAATCCAACATTGTTCATATACAAGCTTCTGGACCAGTGGGGGGATTTTTACCGGCTATATTTGGAGCAATATTGAAAAAACTTTTAGGGTTTCACATGATCGTCACTTTTCATTATTCAAACACTCCACTATTTGTGAAAAAATATAAGAAACTTGTTTCTTTTGTACTTAGAAACTCAGATATGTTCATTGTGGTGTCTAATACCCAAAAGATGTCCATAATTAATGCCATCAAAAAATACAATGACAGAATTGTCGTGATACCAAATGGGTATAATCCTTTACGACTTCATAAACTTCCAAAAAGTAAAGCACGAAAAGAGCTTGGGTTAAGCCCCAAAGATAAAATCATAGTAAATGTTGCATTGCTCTTGGAGAAGAAAGGTCACAAATATCTGATCGACGCTATGAGCCTAATTGTTAATAAGTATAATCAAAAAAATGTTAGGTGCTTTATAATTGGCAAAGGACCATTAAAAGAAGAACTCCAAAAACAAATACATGAACTTGGTCTTCAAGATCACGTCAAACTCCTCGGGTTTGTGTTGGATAAAGAACTAGCCTACTGGATGAACGCCGCCGATCTTTTCGTCCTTCCGAGTCTGAGGGAGGGCAACCCAATGGTCATGTTCGAAGCCCTAGGAGTTGGCCTTCCCTTTGTTGGGACTGCCGTTGGTGGTATTCCAGAAATAATAACCTCCGAGGAGTACGGTCTGCTCTGCGAGCCGGGCAATCCAAAGGATCTGACTGAGAAAATCTTAAGAGCCCTCAATAAAGAATGGGACCGAGAGAAAATAAGGAAGTATGCGGAACAGTTCACGTGGGAGGAGATTGCTAAGAAAACTGTTGAGATTTACACCCATCTATTAGGGGGGTAACTAATGAGGAGTAATCTCAAGATTGCCATTATTGGCCTCGACGGAGCAAATAAAACAACCGCAAAGGCAGTTGGTATAAAAACTCAGCTTCATGACTTTATATCAACGATACCTCCCTATACCCCCCCCTCTTGGATATCAATAATAACTGGGGTAAACCCCGCAAAGCATGGAATAATCGGGTGGCAAAAAGTAAACCCGTTTATTTTGAAGACTCACCTAACAACAGCTAAAGATGTTAAATATCCACGCCTACCAGAGTTATTAAGCTTACACGGGCTTAAGAGTGTGATAATAAATCTCCCCATGACCTGGCCAATGGAGTGGGCCGATCCAGAGACTAATGTCGTTGTCTCAGATTGGGCAGCTCCAAAGCAAGAGATATTTCCAAAAGACCTCAATGAAAAGTACAAAGACCGCTTGGTAGAACCTCCCCACCAGTGGGCAAAAGAAGATAAAAAGGAGTACCCCAATAAGGTAAAGGAGTTCACAGAAACCAGACTCTCATTGTATTATGAGTTGCTGGAGAAAATCGACTGGAATTTGTACTTTATTGTTTTCAGTGAGACTGATTGGATCTCTCATCTTTATCCACAGATTCTTGAGGGAAAAGAGATCAGCATTGTAAAGCCAACGTTTAGATTAATTAACAAGTTCATCAAAGATGTTACATCAATTGCAGATATTGTATTTATTGTAAGCGACCACGGCTTTGAAATTATCAACAAGGTGTTTTACGTAAACGAAGCCCTAGCTGAGAAAGGATTCATAAAATACAGCACAGTCAAATCAAAGATAGCCAGTAAAGCAAAAGAAATGATCCCAAAACAAATTTTGAACAGGATTATTGAAAAAACTCGCTCATCAGGAAGCATTGTATCCCACGTGGCCTCTAATGCAGATGCTTTTATGGTGGAGCCTCCATCTTGGGGGATCTACTTAAAAGATCCCCAGAAATCAAAAGCTATTATTGATGCCTTGCGGAGCTATTCTGAAGTTAGGGATGCAATACCTTTAAGGCTTATTCACAAAGGACCACATGTTAAGTACCTTCCAGACTTGTTTGTTATTCCAGAGAGCGGCGTGGAGTTCTCGCATGAGTTTAAAGGAAAAATAGCTGAGACAGTGCATAAAGGAGGCCACGAGATTCATGGGGTATTCTCCGTGTGGGGCGAAGATATCAAAGAAACTATCAAATTTGACAAAATTCCAAGGGTGTATGACATCGTGTCCACTGTCCTACACATATTTGGTTTGCCAATTCCAAAAGATAGCGACGGAAGAGTTTTGAGAGAAATTTTTGAAGAAGAGTCAGAATTCGCCAAGAGAATACCGAAGTATACAAATGAATTTCAACCTCGTAGATGGGGGTAACTAAAAATGATTCCTAAAACAGTTGTCAGCAGATTCAGTGCTTATATCACCAGTGTGGATAAGCATCTACTTATTGGAACAATAGTTAGCTTGCTGATGTTTATTAATATCTATATATTGCTTTCTACGCCCCCTGCAGAACACTACGAAGTTTCTATTTACACAACATATCCCCGTCTCTTCTGGACAAACAGTGTAACTATACTTTGGTTAACAACACTTTGGCTAGTATTAGGTAAAAGTATCAAAAACAAATTGCTGGTGGTCATTTTAGTTATAAATCAGCTAACCCTTATCTTACTACCATTGTTCCGAGGTTATTTTATCTATGGTAGATCCGATGAACTTGGGCATTTGGGGAGGGCTAAAGAAATATTGATTACTACCCATGTAGGCAATGACAACTTTTATCCCATACTCCATATAATAATTTCCGAACTGAAACTTGTTGCAGGAGCTTCCTTAAATTCCCTGACTATATTACTGCCCCCGTTCTTCTGGTTAATGTTACTACTGTGGTATTTCCTATTTGTCTTCAACCTCACCCATAATATCAATTTGGGGAAGTTTTCAGTTCTAATTTGGATGATGTTCCCTCTTGGATCTTGGCATACAGCACTGGTAGGTAACATGTTTTCATATGTCTTTATGTTTCTTATCCTTGCTGTGTGGTTCTCATCCATTAAAGAATCTAAAAAATACTTCTTGACAACTGTCCTTTATCTTAACCTAGTATTCTTTCATCCTCTAACTTCAATGTATTTGCTCATGATTTTTGTAATTTTTGACCTTCTAAATCTTAGACTTGGATTTAAAAGAGACTTATCTTTTGTAAAGAATCTCGGGATTATTGTAATCGTTGTATGGACAATATGGCACTTATCCTTCCTAGGACCCGTACTTACACTTAGGGCGTTCTGGTATTCCATTGGGGGTTCAATGGAAGGGATAAATAAATTTGTCTCAATGTATGTTGCCAATATTGAAAAATATAACATTCCAATATTAAGGACAATTAAGTTCGCCATATACCGCTACTTTGGTGTTATGATACTTGGGATGCTGGCAACATCTTTTATTATTAACTTTTTTAAAAACAAAAAATTTGCAGAAATACCCACTACAATCTTTTTGCCATTTTTTATCGTCTTTGTCACTTGGAGCGGATTAAATATTTTTATCCATTTTGTGAATTTTGAGCGTTCTTTTAGATATGTAGTTGCATTTTCTATTCCACTAGCAGGCCGAATATTATATGAAATGTCAAAAAGATATAAAATAGATAAAAAACAAACAACTTTTATTCTAATTTTGTTTTTAATATTCTCGTACTTTGCAATTTTTACAATACATGCTTCTCCACTTATGGGACACCCTAATCATCAAGTCTCAGCTTCGGAGTATTATGGAATGGGATGGTGGTTTGAAAGAAGAGATTATCTTCTAATAGGTTACGAAGATACACAGATATCTCAATACAGATTTTATGGAGTATGGTACGGAAGATATCGTGTGCATACGGCAAAAATGATACTTTCTCCTAACCGAGGACAATCATTAATACCTGAACACTTTGGATATTACAAATATGAACTGGCCGGCAATGGATTCAGCAACCCCACGTATTTTATAATGGGGCGAGTAGTGTGGGAGTATTACAATGCCACAATTTGGGATAGAGTAGACTACTGGAGATGGAAACCAGAAGAGTTATTGAGGTTACGTAGTGACCCTACTGTAAATCTTTTATACTCTTCAGAAGACATCTCTATTTATCTAATAATTCCATATGGAAAAGGTGTGTAAAAATGAGAACTAAAGTCGCGCCGAATCGCAGTAGTTCATTAATTAGAGACTTTATGCTCCGATTTATAAGCTACAATAGGTACGTTGTCGAGAGTTTTATCTTTAAAACCCACAAAGATTATAAGCTGGAGGATACAATTATTATTTCCGGCACTCCCAGAGGGGGCACTACATGGTTCTTAGAAATCTTGGAAACTCTGCCAGATTACAGATCTATCTTCGAACCTTTTCATAGAGAGTGGTTCTCAGAAATAAAACGTTTAAATATCCCTCCTCGTCCTTATCTGGAACCCAATGCAGAAAATAAGCCTTTAAAGGAGTATTTGTATAAAGTTTTTACTGGAAGAATTGCCAGCAAACAACCAAGACTTTTAACTCCCACGGAAGTGTACAAACTTATTAAGGGAAGGAAACTAATAGTAAAGTTTATTCGAGCTAACAGAATTCTCCCATGGATCGTTACAAACTTTGAGTTACGGGGGACGTACCTTCTTATAAGACACCCCTGCGCGATAATAGCGTCTCAGTTAGAGACTGGAATCAGAGGATATTTCACTCCCAAAAGAGTGCCTTTATCTAAAAAGATCGTCTTTAGAGAAGCTTATCAAATCCCAGCCATAAGAAACAATGAATGGTTGATGAAAAAACTTAACACTATTGATAAACAAGAAGAAGTCCTCGCTGCAATTTGGAGCATGGATAACTATGTCCCTCTTGCATACCTTAGTGAAAATCCAAATGCCTATTATGTTGTAGTATACGAAAAACTCCTTAATAACTTTGAGGATGAAGCTAATAAACTCTTCAACTATATTCACGAAAAAGTTCCAAAAAAAGCATATAAGAAGTTCACAAAACCTAGCAAAACTACGCACGACTCCTCTTACATTGGTACTCAAAAACAATTATTGAAATGGAAGAAAAAACTCACAAAGCACCAAGTTAAAAACATATTAAAAGTCACTCATTGGTTTGGCTTGGACTTTTACAATGAAAATCCAGAACCCGATTATAACTCATTAAAGAACTGGACTCCACAAATCTAGCCAATTATTTTTAATTCTTTCTAACTTAAATTGATTTTCTACTCTTAATAACTGTCCAATACTTATTCGGCAAAATCAAAGGTTAGAAGTTTCTTAGCTAATTTCAAAAGATTTATAAGAGATTGTAGTAAACTTACATGCATGCCTGCAGTATCTGTAATTATCCCTACTTATAATACCAACAATTACATCTTAAAAACCTTACAAGCTCTCAAGGATCAGACTTTCAAAGATATCGAAGTGATAATTGTAAATGATGGATCTACAGATAATACAAAAGAGATCGTCTTAAATAATCTTTCTGACGCGCCATTTCCTTGGATGATTATTGATCAAGAAAATCAAGGTGCAAGTGCAGCCCGAAACAAGGGTTTAGAAGTAGCAAAAGGGGAATATGTTTACTTCCTCGACAGTGATGACTATATTCACAAAACCTTCATCGAAAAAATGTACAACACCGCAAAAAACAGAGATTATGACATAATCATCTCAGGATTTATGGTAGTAGCTCCAGACGGAAAAATCCTCAAAAAGTTTGAAAATAAATGCAATAGCACAATGCCAATATCCGGTAAAACTGCCTTAAAATTAAGGCTAAGGCGAGATATCCGTATAATAGTGGACAATGTGATTTATAAAAAAGAACTGTTAACTACCAATCATATCAAATTTGATCCTACAGTTAGGCAATTTGCTGGAGATGTCTTGGAATTTAGCTTTAAAGCATTTTATAGTGCCACAAGGGTTGGATGTATTTCTGAGGCACTGGTCTTCTACACCAGACGCCCAAACTCTGCATCGACCCAGCACACTAAAGATAACCTTTCTGGACATTTCAATAATCTGCTGAAAACATATAGAGCGATAAGGACCTATATAAAAGATAACGAGACAGATCATGAACTGCTTGCTCTTCTTGATGAGTATATAGGATTTAGATTGACAAAGATTTTATTCTTCCTCTATAGTATAGGGGAATATTCTAGCGCAGAGGAATATAAGAAAGAAGTTATGCCGTTAATCCAAAAATCTTCAACAAGGAATATAATGGAAAAATTTCTTAAATTTTTAGTTATATATTACCCCAAACTGTGTCGACCGGCATATTTGATGTATAATCACCTAACTAATCTAAAACATTTTGGAGAGGAGATACATGACAAAATTCAACTATACAAAATCTCCAGCTAATGATTCTAGATACACTAAGGGTCGATTACTCAAGGAGATTAAGTAAAATACTTATAAGGATTACAGATTTGTTGAATATAAAAATGTTATTGCTCCAGCATTATGAACTCATTGTGCCACTTCACATATCAATTATTACTGAGAGGTATCCATTAATACACAAAGTTCATGAAATCTTGAATTTAATTATTCTACCTTCTACAGAATCTTGATGTAGTAGAAGTTAAGCCTAAAGTTAATAACCATTGGAAAAGGAATACAAGAGACAATTAAAACGTCTTGAAAAGAAATTTGCTGATCCAAAAGACAGGTTGGATGCTACAAATATCTTTAAAACAGTATTCTTTTATTAACAAGTTATCATAGCCAACTCCTGGGCAAATATTGTAAAAGAACCATACAACATTTCTTATGATGAGTTGTTGAAATTCACCTTCTTCATGCGCCACCCAATAATAAAAAAGTAATTTCCAAAAAATAAAACTCTAAACAAACTTCTTCAACACTTTTTTTATCACTCTAAAATCAACCCCCCACTTTTTCTCTATTGCTAGCAAGAGTTCCACGTCTTCCCTATCTATACTCCTACTCAGGAGTATTAGGAGAAAGTAGAGACTCAAGAACACAAGTAAAAGCAGAATTGCGTGCCAGATGTTTGATACTGCTAAACAAAAGACTTTAAGCAATCCTAACATAACAAAGCTAATAACCAAAGACTTTACATAGTTTCGGCTGAATGGATGAATTTTCGTCTTTTTGTAAAGCCAGTAAGACCTGAAGACGTTAGCCACAAAATAAGAAAAAGTCGTGGCGAAAGCAGCGCCTTCAAGTCCATAAAATGGGATAAGAATTGCGTTTAAAATCACGTTCAAAACCGCTGCAAAAAAATCCCCAATCAAATTCAAATTCGACTCACCAATAACAATCAAACTTCCCCAATTCAAACCTAAGAAAGCATGAACCATGAATCCAAGAGCTAAAATTTGCAGAGTTTTGCTTGCTTCTAGGTAGTTTGCCCCGAAGAAGAATTTAATCATTGCCTCAGGAAAGACAAAGATAAGAACAAACAACGGCAACGTTAATAAAAACACCCACTTCGTTAAAATCTGATAAGTTCTCCTAAGTTCTCCGACTTTTCCTTGGGCATAAAGAGAAGTGGCTATGGGCGGGTAAAGCACTACAACCGATTTGAGAAAAATCGGGAGAAGTCTCGCAATGGGAGAGGCCGAGTTGTAGACCCCAACGATCTCTGAGCCCAAATAGTAGCCCAACATTAAAGTATCAGTCCATGTCATCAAGAACCCTAAAATTCCCGTGATCATAAGGGGAAGAGAGAAACTGACAACTTCCTTCCCAAGTTTCAAGTCAAAGGAAACATCGAACTTAAAGAGACACATCCTCCAAACGTCAATAACAAGTGCTACCAGTGTAAAAGCCTGAGCAATAACATAAGCAAAGAACACAAAGGCAAAAGAAAAGTCTAAAAAGGTCCCAAATAAAACGAGAACCAAGAAGGTCGTTGGATAAACGATGTTCTTGAAATAAACCCGCTCTCTGACCCTTCCAAAGCCCCTTGAAATGGAAGTTATTGTCCCAGTTAGAGCTGAAAACGGCAACGCAAAAGCTATTATTTTCAAAACGTAGCTTAATTCCCTTTCATTAAAAATTTGAGCAATACCCCCAGCTCCAAGGATTAAAATTACCATCCAAAGTATGCTATTCACCACTACAATTATCAACGCTACTGAAATTAAATCTGGAACCTTTGAAGGCTCTTTCTCATTGTAAAAAGCAATCTCCCTTGGCAATGAATTTTGAAAGCCAAGCATAACGATCACAAGAGTAATACTCAAGACAGTTAAAGCCAAATTAAAAACACCATACTCTGCAGTAGAAAAATACCTCGCTATGATAGCCCTACTCAAGAATTGGAAGAGCATAGAAATCACAGTCCCAACAAAAACAATCCCCGTCCCTTTTGCAATCTTCTGCAATGCTTGACTTGCATCACTCATATTATCACCTTTTATTAATCCAATCTCAGTATTTGATGTACAAAGTAACCATTCTTTTGCTTTCAATCTTTTAGAATTGCGCTTAGTATTTTTAATTCTTTTCACTGTTTCATTAGAGAGTTCGTTCTTCAAAGAGAAAGTATTAGTGAAATACAAAAGAGCAAATTAAGAAGAAACCTTCATAATCGTGATAATCTCGTCAATAAAATCTCTAAAGCCCATCTCCACCAAGCGCTTCTCGAACTTAACATTCACGTGAATAGGAACTTTAAACGTGTTGTTAAGATTCAAAAAATAAAAATAAACCAAAAATCTACCCTCCAAGCGCAACCTTAATTCCCTTCAAGATAGTAACTATCTCATCGATTATCTCTCCCAATCCAAGCTCGGCTAAAGTCTTCTCGATTTTAACCTCCATGTGAATCGGCACCTTGAAGGTCTCTTCAAAAGGCACAACCACCGTTTCATTTACCGGGACTTCAACGGTCATGTTCAACGGAACTTTCACTGGGAAAGTATCTTTAAAGTGAACTTTAACCGTTGTATCAATGGGAACGTCAACATATGTATCCAACGGAACGATAATCTCCTTCTGCTCACCATTTATATCAACAGTAGTCGTTATGTTTTGAGCAACTCTAGCCCTTGCAACCAGCTTAACCGGAACAGTAACGTAAGTATCTATGGGCACCTCGGTCTCAATCTCCTTATTAATGGGCACATCCATAACCATAACAATCGGAACCTCTATTTGCTTGCTTATCGGCACCTCAACCTCCTGATCTATGGGATACTCAAAGGTTATCTTCTGGTCTTTCATGCCCTCCACTACATCAACGACACTGTCGATTTCCGTTACAGCGATGTTCCTCACCTGAAAGAGCGCATAGAGTAAAACTCCGTTAAGCAAAATTGAGATGGTCACCAGGACAAGCAAAACATAGCTCAACTTGGACGCCATAGGCCACCACCAAAAATTAGTAAGGCGTTTTGAGATTATAAAAGTTAGGACACTCAGAATTGACTAAATTCTGAACGGCTGGACACTTGTTGCCTTGAAGTATTCTAATCACGATTAGTCGAAACTTGTTTATATTTCTCTTCTAAAAACCTCACCCTAAAGGGTGAGGAAGATATCAGTCAATTTCAATTATTCCTCTCTTAGACAAAGCCTCAAGGAGCTTCTCTTTTATCTCATTCTTGTCCACTAGGTTCTTGAGTCCTATTATTATTTTTGTCGAGTCCTTAAATTCTTCCTCGTGAATTATTGAAGCTATTATAATATCCGCATCACTAGATTTTGCAGTTAGAAGTTCTGTATGCTCCACCTTTGCTGGAATATTTAATTCCTTCAAAACATCCTCAACAAACATTCTCATTATCAGAGAGCTACCCTGGCCTACTCCACATACCGTTAGTATTTTAAGAGGTCTGTCCAGCTTATATTTCACCATTATTCCGCCCCCCACTATTATAATTTAAAAAAGTTTAAAGAAATTAAAAAGTATTTGGTAACAAAACTAAAATATTGCCGCCAATATTCCTTTAAGTATTCCAACTATTGCGTACCAATCTGGATCTCCAAGTGTAGCAAGTTCTGTACCGTATGTTAGGAACTGTAAAGTTACAGCTTGGCCTATTGCTAAGATAAGTCCGTTAAGTGCTCCAGCAAACACTGCTCCTTTCCATCCGCCAGTTTTGTTACCGAAAACTGCCGCTGCACCTCCAGGGAAGAACAACATGATCATTGGAGGAACTATGACGGCAAACCCTATAGCTATAAAGAGTCCCATCATCACTAGGAATACACCTAAACCGCTGAGGAATCCTATTATAACTGCAGTGGGTGCATATGGGAAGACTACCGGTGCATCTACAGCGGGAATGGCTCCGGGTATTACCTTCTCTGAAATACCCTTAAATGCTGGCACTATTTCTCCAACGAACATCTTAACACCAGTGAGCAACACTACTATTGCTGCTGCAAAGTATACACCTCTGAGAACTGCCCAAATGATTGGATTTAAGTCTCCAGCTAAATTGGCTACTGTCTCGGGGGCCTTTACGTATCCCATTATTGCCGCCACTACCATTATGAGACCTAAGATAACTGCAGTGCTTACAGCATAATCTTTTAAGAATGAAAGAGATTTTGGAAGCTTTATTTCCTCAGTGCTCTCCTCAGGTTTTCCAATGTATTTTCCTACATGGTAGCTTATCAACGCTACTAACGAGGAGGTATGTGCATATCCAATTGCATCAGATCCAATAACGTCTCTCATTGCGTGGTGGATATATGCAGGTTGAATCGTCCAGTAGATGGCCATAACTATTGCTCCAATTCCGATAATTTCTCTTGCACTAGCATTTGGATTCATAGTCAAAATCACAGCAACAACCAGTAATGAGACCCACCACATTAGGTGTCCTGTTAAATATACATGGCGGAACCTTGGAATAATTCTAACGAGTATCAAATGCAAGATAAAAGCTACTGTCATGATAACTGCGGCATAACTACCATATTGAGCTATTAAATCGTTTAAAGGAACATAATTTGGAGGATATTTTGGAGAAACTCCAGTTGCTGCGGTTATTAATGATTGAAAGTTCACTAGTTCATCTACAAAAAGTCCTGCACCAGCGAGCATCATGACGACACCAATCATGACCTTCGCAGTCCCTATCAAAGTTTCACTGAATGGTTTTTTCTGGAGAATTAGTCCGACAAATGCAACAATTCCAAGGAGTACTGCTGGTTGTCCGAGTATATTAGTACCAACCCAAGTCAGAAAATCCATAAAGGCAACCATGGGAATCACCAAAATTCTATAAATAGGCCAATATTTATATATTTTTTGGTTATTCTGGTTATCTGCTACCGTTATTCGCGTTATCGAGCCATGAAATCCATGTTTTTGCCAATATGGGAGAGGACGTTATCATTTGTAATTTTGTTATCACATTTCAAAGAAGAATTACTTGTTGGTTATATTGGAGAAAATGACCCTAAACGGCTCTTTGTTTATTTTATAGTAGAGTAATACAAATGATAAATAAGTCTGTAATGATGTAATATGTAATATTTTGTGGGCCAAAATCTCATCATTTCTCAAGCTCTATTAACAAAATCTACAATTTTTGCAAAGTATATCATGGCAATGTTTAAATAATACATATGATAAACACCATATGTAAGGTGGTTATAATGAATACGTCTCTGAATCTTAAGGAGATACTTCGTGAAGAAATGCAAAAAAAGACTATTCTTGTCAATCCATCAGTTCTTAATGAAAGCTATCTTCCTGAATACCTCCTATTTAGAGATGAAGAGATTACACAAATAACTAAACACCTTGGGAGATTTTTAAGTGGATTACATCCCGGAAACCTATTAATTCACGGGCCCCCGGGAACGGGAAAGACCCACGCAATAAAGCTAGTAGCAAAAAACTACAATGAGTTTACAAGTGAGAATGCGATCAATTCTAAAATGATCTATATTAACTGTAAGGATAAAACATATTACCAGACAATCGTGGCCCTGTTACATGAGTTAGGAGTGAATTTTCCAAATAGGGGATTTGGAGTTGCTGAAGCAGTAGACGCGTTAACAAAACACTTGAAAATGGATGAGCAAAGATATATCTTTGTTTTTGATGAGATAGACAAATTAAAGAGAACGTACAAAGATAAAGAAGACCCTATGAACGCGTTAGTATATAGAATGTCGCGATTGGATGAGTTGGTGGATAAGGATGCCCCTGTTATAATAATGATATCAAATATGAGCAATATAGTCGAAAAAATAGAGCACGCAACAATGGCTAAATTCACCCCCAAACCAATATACTTTAGAGAGTACAACACTGAGGAGCTTTACCAAATTCTTCTTGACAGGGCAAAGTATGCATTGGACCCTTCTAGTTTCAGCAATGAATCCATAAGATACTTAGCAGAACTTATACAAAAAAATGAGAGAGATTTAAGATGGGGCTTTAGAGTACTCGTAGAGGCCGCGTTAATGGCTAAGGAGAAGATTACAAAAGGACTGATAGAAGAAGCAGTCAAAATCGTGGATAATGACATCCTCCTCCAAGTGATTCAATCCCTCAGTAATCATCAACTGGTGGTACTATGGTCAATCTCATTCTTAGAAACTTCAAATATCCTCCCAGTCACAGGAGAGCTTTATCAAATCTACAAACTTGTTTGTGAAGAATTGAGATGGAGACCAAGGAGCATGAGACATGTGATGCACTACATAACTCCTAAAATAGAAAGTATTGGCCTAATAACCTCCAGAGAAAAAGGCATGGGCAGAGGAAGGGGGAAAACTTTGGTATTCCATATAGAGGAAAACCCACATAAGATACTAAAAATCGTTGAAGAGGTTTTGTCTGAAAGAATACACAAGGAATTTAAGCCTAGTGAAATTCCTGAACTTCTTCAAGTAAGTTTTCAAAGGAGAGGGTGAAATACAATGAATATAATCAAGAAACTTATAGAAAATATGGATACTAATGCAATTGCTGTTAATCTAGAAGCTGAAAATTGGGTTGAGGCCGTAAAAATCGCTGGAGAGATTTTGTACAACCTAGGAAAAGTTTCACAAGAATACATCGAAGGAATGATAAAAACTACAAAACGTCTTGGCCCTTATGCTGTTATTGCTCCTGGCATTGCTCTGCCTCACGCTCGGCCAGAAAATGGAGCTCTTGACCTTGGAATGAGCATTGTGGTACTTCGTACTCCCATAGATTTTGATTCTCCCAATGATCCGGTAAAAGTCATAATAGCATTCTCAGCTCCTACAAAATCAGAACATCTTGAGTTATTAAAGGAAGTTGGGATGCTCTTGTCCGATACAACCCTCCAAAAGAAGCTGAGACACACAAAGACTTCAAATGACGTGATTGCTGCATTTAGGGAGGCCATAAGCAATTACGAGGTGAGAAAATGAGGCAGATTATTAAAGGAATACCCGTATCAGGAGGTATAGGTATTGGAGAGGCCATTATTATACAACCAACGGCCCAAATAACTACAGATATTACCGGAGAAGACGCTAAAAGAGCAATTCTAAATGCACGAGAAAACACCATAAAAATGCTTGATGAGTTTATAAAAAGTGAAACTCCTGAAGTAGCAGGCATTCTAAAGGCGCATAAACTTATGGTGGAGGCAATTGTTAATGAAGCTCTTGAAGAAGTCAAAAAAGGACAAGGAGCAATAGCAGCTATAAACTCAGTGGTAGATAAATATGTAAAGCTTTTGAAGGACTCTGGTTCTTCTCTAATTCAACTTAGAGTTGATGACTTAATAGACATAAAAAATGTTCTAATAGAAAATCTAACACGGAAAAAGGTAACTCACATTAAAAAAGAGTCAATAGCAGTTCTAAAAGATATTCACCCCTCTCAGCTATTAAGGTATAAACGACAGGGGATTGCGGGGATAGTCTCTGAAAGAGGTAGTTATACGTCTCACGTTGCTATAATTGCCAGAAATCTTGGTATCCCCGCTGTTTTTGGAGTTAAAAATGCAACAGAAACACTAAGAAACGGAGATCTCATCATAGTTGATGGATTTTCAGGAGAAGTCCTTGTTAATCCTGACAAAAGTACAGTTGAATCATATAAGGCAAAAAAGAAAACTTTCACAAAATTCGCCCAATTGTTCGAAAAGACAAAGAATGAACCTGCAATAACATTAGATGGGCATAGAGTTTTAGTTACTGCAAATATAGGGAACGAAGATGACCTCAATACCGCCCTAATAAACGGATGCGATGGGGTTGGATTGTTTAGGACTGAATTTTATTACCTCTCACGCCAAACACTCCCCTCCTCGGAGGAGTTCTCTAGGATAATAAAAAAATTAGCAAATAAACTTGAAGAAAAACCACTAACAATTAGGCTTCTTGATGTTGGTGGGGACAAACCACTACCCTATCTGCCATCTCCAAAAGAAAATAACTCATTTTTGGGCCTTAGAGGAATAAGATATCTCTTCAAATACCGTGAACTGTTAAAATCTCAACTGCAGGCAATTATCACAGCATCAAAGCAAGGCAACCTTAGGATCATGGCACCCATGGTAAGCACAATAGAGGAGATTAGGGAATTAAAAGAAGAAATTAAAAAAATATCCCCAGAAGCAGAAAAGAATCTAAAATTTGGAATAATGGTGGAAGTGCCATCCATACTCTTCATGTTAGACAATATAATTGGAGAAGTTGACTTCTTGAGTATAGGCACCAACGACTTAACTCAATATCTTTTTGCCGTGGACAGGACGAGCGAAGAGGTCTCCCACCTATATGACGATATGCATCCCGCGGTGTTAAGAGCAATTAATGAGATTACAAAGCATGCACACAAAAAAGAAATAACTATTGATGTGTGTGGAGAACTTGCAAGTAATCCAATAGCTGTTCCAATACTTGTAGGACTTGGCATAAACGAACTGAGCGTCTCCCCAACATCTATTCCCCTTGTTAAGTGGATAATACAGAACATCTCATACGAAGATTCCAAGAGGTTTGTAAGAAAAGTACTCGCCCTGGAAAATGGCCAAGAAGTAAGAGAAGAGGCCAGAAAATTCCTGCAGGGATATCTTGGGAAAGATATTCCATGGTAAGCTCAGTTCTGGAATTTTTAATTTCTTTCCTCACTTCTTTCAGATTTAAATGATTCAATAATCTCAACTACCTCTTGCGGGGTTTTTGCATTTGCTAATTTGCCTCTAATCTCTTCATCAGAAAGTAATTTTGCCAATTCTTGGAGTAATTGCACATGAGACGTCTTATCTGGTGCCGAGAATGCTATTACAACTTTTACCGGATCATTGGGAGAGCCAAAGTTTATCGGGTTGTTAAGCACGACAATGCTTATACCGACTTTGAGAGCGCCATCTTCTGGACGAGCATGCGGAAGAGCAATACCTGGAGCGATAACAGCATAAGGGCCCAATTTCTTGATTGTTTCTATCATCCCCAAAATATAATCCTTTGTTATTTTTCCATTTTTGTATAGAATTTCCCCAGCAACCTTAACGCTCTCTTCCCATGTTGCTACTTCAACATTGGTCTTAATGTCTTCTAAGCAGATGGTCTCTATCATGTTTTATCACCAAACATGAATTGTTGATTAAAGTATTTTAATATTTACTCTATATCACTTATCTTTAGTATTATATGCATGTTTCTTTACAATATGTGACAAATCCAAATTATTTCCAGTAATACTTATCGGCTATATTACCACCAAAAATAGTGTTATACCTTCAGTGAGAGGCCTGCCCTTATACAAAGCCCCTACTAGGACCCATGAGACCTTGTTCATGAAAGTATTACAAATGATAACCATCTCCCCCTATTCAATGAAAAAACTGAATTCTTGTCAGTTTACCCCAAATAAACCAATGAAAACCCTCAAATAACCAAAAAATATATATAGAACTCTCTTAAATTAACTATTGAGAGAAAGCTTGCAAGATGAATTTCATAATCACTCAAAATAAAGGTGATGATCATGATTGAAGTAACGGTTAAATTGAAAAACAAATCTGGACTCCATGCAAGACCTGCAGCCATCTTTGTAGAAACAGCAAAAAAATTCAAATCAAAAATAACCGTCTCAAAAGAGAAGAATATTGCAGATGCAAAGAATATTCTCCAACTTCTGACCCTAGGTATTGATTATGGAGACGAAATTAAAATTATTGTCGAAGGGGAAGATGAGAAAAATGCAATAAATGAACTGATACACTTAATAGAGGATATCCTCCCTTCTGAGGATGTATAATCAACGTATCTTGAGAATTTCACGCGAAAGGGTGATCTTATGATAGGAACAATCCTATTAATACTCAATTATCCTCAAAATGATATATTAAAGATCCTAGATAAGACCGTAAATTTACTAAAACCAGGTTTTGAAGTCATTGTGTGGTCTTCTTCCTCAATAAAAAGATACCAAATTGACAATCAACATTACAAAAGATCGATTATAGACAACAACGTGAAAGGAGTTTTGATTAACACCAATAAATACGAAACTGGCATGCAATCCAATTTTATCTTTCATGAGAATACACAAAGAGACATTATAGTATCACTTGAAGGCCCTTTAGGTGAAGATTTTGGGGTCTTTTTAGATAAAATACAAAATGTATGCCACACTGATCCTCCACCACGAGAATTAAGCATAGATTCCAAAAATCATTGCCTCTCATTTGTTTGTTATGAGCATGATCCAAAAAAAGCAAAAGTTGCGTCATTTTCCTCGTATAGGCCCTTGTTTATGTCTCAAAACCAAGATAAAATTCTTCTAACAACCTCTCCTGAAATAGTCTCCGCTTTAGGAATTGAGGCTTACGAAATACCCCCTAATTCTTTAGTATTTTGGCCATCTAATAAACAATCACTCCCAGAAAGTGCAACAAAAAGGAGAATTCATGCATCAAAACACTTTATGAAAAATGAGATACATGAAACTCCTTACACTTTAAAAAGAGTTTATGCTTTTAGAAATCACAAAACAATTAAAACTGCCGCGGAGATCATTACAAATTCCAAGCGAATATACGTAATTGGAAATGGATCTTCCTTAAATGCAGGTCTAGGGCTGCAATACCTCCTTCCGGAGTTAGATATATCAGGAATCTCCGCATTTGAATTTTTACTGTATCAACTTCCTTCACTCGAAAAGGGCCATACAATTATTGCAATAACCCAATCAGGAAGTACTTGGGATGTTATTGAAGCAGTGGAAAAAGGGAAAAAAGCAGGGGCAAATATAATATCTATTACAAATAATCCCCTTGGTAAAATAAGGGAGTATTCAGACGTAACTATCCCAATATTGGCAGGATACGAACTCGCAATCCCAGCAACAAAGAGCTTCACCAATACTCTGGCGATTCTACATCTATTGGCCTCACAAGTAAAGGCAGAGCTTGGAATATTAACCACAAAAGAGAGGGAGGAGAAGTTATTAGCCATCTCGACCTTTGCAGATAAGGTACCTAATCTACTCCATCACCATGAGAAATGGGCCCAGAATACAGCCAAAGAGTTGTGCGATCTCAAGGGTGGATATATAATTTCGGCCGGGATCACGTACCCGGTAGCTATAGAAGGAGCACTTAAGCTGAAAGAAGTAGCTTATTCGCATGCAGAACCTATCGAACTCGAGGAATATCTCCATGGACCAAGTGCTGCTCTTTCTAAAGAGATGTATAACATTGTGATATCTCCCTACGAAAGGGCTGGAAGAGAACGTTTCCTTCAACAACTTGAAAAATTCCACAACAATATTGGCAAGTTTGTTGTTATAGGTGGAACTTCTGAGGAGTATGAAAAACTAGAAAACATATCCATAGCAGAAATAAAGCAAAAAGACCCAATACTTTACGCCCTGACATCAACCCTACTCATTCAACTTCTATCGTATTGGCTTGGAATATATAGAAAGACGCCTATAGATTTTCCAAAAGGCTTATCCAAAGCTGTTGTGGAATAATAATTGGGGGGGTATAAATTGGAAATTTTGGACGAAGCCTATTCGATTGTTAATTCTCTGTTAAAAAAAGTAAAAGAAGAAGAGAGAGAAAATATTGAAAAAGCCGCTCAAGTATTAGCTGAATCTTTAGAAAAAGGAGGAATCCTACACGTAATTGGAGCAGGCCACTCAGCAATAATCGGGGAAGAGCTTTCTTATAGGGCTGGAGGTCTCGTTCCCGTAAACCCGATAATGAACACAGATATAAACGTTTATCATGGGGCTTTGAAATCGACAGAAATGGAACACGTAGAGGGATATGCGGAAATAGTCTTAAGAGCAATGGGAGTACAAAAAGGGGATACTGTGTTAGTTGTATCCAGCTCGGGGGTTAATGTGTTCCCAGTTGAAGCTGCTATGAAGGCCAAATCTCTTGGATGTTCTGTTATCGCCATAACCTCTGTTGAATACTCCAAGAGCTTAACGCCAAAGAACAAGTACAACAAGAGACTTTTCGAAGTTGCGGACATAGTTATAGACAACAAAGTGCCCAGAGGAGATGCCGCATTAGAGATTTCGGGATTTGAAATGAAAATTTTCCCAGTATCCACTATTATCGTGGCATTTATAGCTCAAACAATCGTTGCTTTGGCAATTAAAAAGCTGGTCGAAAAAGGAGTTGAACCTCCAGTATTCCTAAGCGCTCACTTACCAGGAGCCCGAGAACACAATGTTAAAGTTATTGAAAGATATAAGGCCCGCTTAAAATACTTGTAAGGAGATGAAACAATGTCAAGAGCAGTTTTAACCAACGCTCGAGTGATTACCCCTTTTGAGGAAATTTACCCGGGGACCGTTGAAATTGAAAATGGAATAATAAAAAGGGTTTATGCGGGAAGAAATCCAAGTGGTGAAGACCTGGAGGGCAAAATAATCGTTCCAGGGTTCATTGATGTACACACCCACGGAATAGGGGGATTTGACGTTACCTACAGTGCTATGAGTGGCTCAGAGCAGGAAGTTGAAGAAGCCCTGATCAAGATGAGCGAGAAATATTTAATGCATGGAGTAACTCTTTTTCTCCCTACTACTGTGACTGCACCTCATGAGGTTCTTTTAATTGCAGCTAAGGGAGTAAAAAATGTAATTAATTATCAAAAGGATCAGCTCGCAGGAGCAAAGATTGGAGGACTCCACTTAGAAGGGCCTTATATAAACAAGGAAAAGAAAGGGGCCCAAAATCCAGAGTTTATACGTCTTCCTAACATTCAAGAACTTAAAGAATACTGGGAAGCTTCTGAAGGCAACATAAAAACCGTAACTATTGCTCCAGAAGTTGAGGGAGCACTGGAGTTCATACAGTACGCAAGGAGTCTTGGGATATACGTCTCATTAGGGCACACAAATGCAACTTACAAAGAAGCAAAAGCTGCTATATATGCTGGAGCTAATAGAGCAAGCCATTTATACAATGCTATGAGGCCCATTAACCACAGAGAGCCAGGGGTTATTATTGCCACTATCGAAAGTCCACAAGTTTATCTAGAACTCATATGTGACCTTATCCACATCTCTCCCAGAATTATCCACTTCACTTTGAAACATGCAGGAGTAGAGAGAATCGTTACAATTACAGATTCAATAATCGCAACAGACTTTCCAGATGGAAAATACTCCCTAGGAGGGTTAGAGGTAATTGTCAAAGATGGAGTCTGCAGACTAAAAGATGGAACTCTCGCAGGCAGCACTCTCACTATGGATAAAGCATTAAAGAATCTTGTTGAAATTGGAGTTCCTCTAAAGGACGCGATTAGAACTATGACATATAACCCCGCGAAAGCTTTAGGAATTCACAAAGCTGGGGCAATATTGCCCGGGTATTTGGCAGATTTAGTGATTCTAGACAGAGATCTACATATAGATTCAGTATACATACACGGAGAAAAAATACTAACTCCATAACCTATTTCCACAAAGCCCTGAAAGTAATATCTTCAATATACACCACGAATCACTAAAATCATCTCCCAATAAGCACCAAAACTCCGATAAGGAGTATTGTAATGTTTATCATCTTTTTCAGCCTCTCTTTATCGACTTTTGTGTTAATATGGGTCCCCAAATAGACACCTGGAAGTGTTCCAAGGGCTAAAAAGAGAGCTATATAGTAATCCACTCTACCAAGGAGAGCATAATTCAGGAAACTGAAAGAAGACAAAGCCAACCCGTAAACTATCGTGACACCAACAACTTCCCTTGGGTTAACTCTAGCAAGGTTCATTAAGGCAAAGCTCACAATTACTCCAGCACCAACGGAAGTGAACTGAACAGTTAAACCCACAACAAAACCCAGAAGATATAGATACTCTCTTCTCGGCCTTATTGGGACTTTAATTTCCCCCCTAATCAGGCTCAATGTAGATGTAATTAAGAGCACACTGCCCAAGAGGAGGGTGAGATACTCGTTCAAAACCGTCCTGTCAATTTCTCTCAAGAGGAAGTTTCCCAGTACTATGGCTGGCAAACTTCCGATAAAGAGCCTTAAGGCCAGATCAAACCTTAATTCATTATTCTTATGATGGAAAAAGACACCAAAAATCCTTGTGACAGTTGCATAGAGCAAATCTGTGCCGATGGCTACAACTGGCTCTACCCCAAAGAAAATCAAAGCTGGGGTCATCAAAGCCCCACCGCCTATTCCGGTGAGGCCAACTAGAGTTCCCACAAGAAAGCCAAGAAAAGTAAAGATAAGCATAGAGTCACCTCAGAGATAACCGAGCTCTTTGGCCTTCTTTAATACGGCCTCTACTTCTTCCTCTGGTGTCATCTTTGAAGAATCCACCCTAACCTCTGGGTTCTCCGGCTCTTCATAAACTCCATCATAGCCCGTCAACCCCTTTATTTCACCGCGCATGGCCTTCTTGTACAATCCCTTTGGATCCCTCTGAATCCTCACTTCGAGCGGTGCATACACATAAACCTCAATGAAGTTGCCTATCTCCTTCCTTGCATACTCCCTAACTGCTTTGTAAGGGGAGATGAGAGAAACTATAGTTATCACTCCATTCCTGCTCAAAAGTTTGGCCATGTGGATAACTATTCTGTTATGCATTTCCCTTGCTTCCTTGGAAAAACCGAGCTCTGGATATAGGGTCTTCCTTATCACATCACCATCCAGAATCTCCACCCTATAGCCCATTGATTTAAGCTTCTTCTTCAAAGCGTGTGCTAAAACGGTCTTTCCTGCTCCACTTGGGCCTGTAAGCCATATTGTAAATCCGTTTTCAAGGCTCTTTTGAGTTTTCTCGCTCATATCACACTCCTCCCGTTAAGTGGTTTTTTCATCCCAAATAGCCTAAGCACAGTTGGTGCAAAGTCATAAATTGTGAGCTGTGTTCTCTTTGCTTCATTCATTCCAGGCAGATAGAGTGAGAACACTCCATACTCAGCATGTACGGCATCATCTGGGCCCAAGTCGTTCTCCAAGAGGTATGGTGTCTCATAACCAAGGGTTCCAGCAGCACGCCAGTTCAAATCGTCCAGATAAACCATCAAATCTGGTTTGTCTCCCTTAGCTATGGGATAAATATCCTCCGGATAGAAAACCTTAGTGTTCCACTTTTCTCCATTGGGCCCTTTGATGGCCTTTATTCTCTCAGCCACTTCGTCTCTAACCTTTTGATAATCGGAGGGCTCAATTATGCCGTGGGGCTCCCTTCCTTTGACGTTGAGGAAAACCCTTGAATAATAACCACCCCAGGCCCAGGCTATTGTTTTACTCCAATCCACATCGAGCTCGTTGAACCTAACTTGTCTCCCTTCCTCCAAAATCTCTGGATTTTTGATCTTTAACAACTCCTCTTCAATCAGCCACTGGTTTATGGCAAAGGCCCCTTTCATGGCTTTTATACCGTGATCGGAAACTATTATTACAGCAGTCTCATCCAGATCAAGAAGCTTTAGGGTTTTACCTATCTCCTCGTCGAGAAGCTTGTAATACTCTGGAATGACGTTTTTGTATGGATTGTCATCCCCTGGATATAGGTGGTGGTTCTCATCAAAGTACTTCCAGAAAGCGTGGTGAACCCTATCAAGCCCAATCTCCACGAACTGGAAGTAGTCCCAATCTTTTTCTTGGATTAAGTAGCGAATAACCTCAAACCTCTTCCTCGTCATCTCCCAGAGCTGCTCCTTGGTCTCGTCCCTGTTCTCCTTCCTAAAGACAACATCAAAGATGTATTCTCCCACAAGCCTTTCTATCTCTCCTTTGAGCTCCTTTGGATAGGTGTAGTCAACGGAGGCATCCGGAGTGATGAAGCAGCTCACAAGATAACCGTTTACCCTTTTAGGTGGATAACTCGGAGGAATTCCAATTAAAATCGATTTTTTACCCTTCTCAGCTATGTGGTGCCAAACGGCTTTTTCCTTAACCATCAAAGCATGGGCAATCCAGATGTCATTGTACGTACCTTTCTTCCTATGCCTAAACCCGTAAAGACCTAATTCTCCAGGTGTTTTACCTGTGGCCATAACCATCCAAGCTGGAATGGTGATAGCAGGAATCGTGCTCTGCATCGGGCCGTATATAGATCTCTCCACAAGCCACTTTATGTTGGGCAAGTCATCCAAAAACTTACCAAACAAAAGTTCAGGTGGGGCTGAGTCAAGGCCAATAACAAAGACCTTCTTGACCTTCTCAATCCCTTCATTTATTTTTTCTTCCATATTGATCACCTCAGATGAGCGTTAATTATACCCAAAGCCTCCTCAATCCTATCCCTCTCACATACACAACCCAAAACCTCTCTTTTACCTCCAGCATTGAACCCTTTGCCCTTAAGCTCGGATATCACTTGGGCCATGTTGATTTTCTCAGCCATCTTGGAGGAGACTCTAAAGTAAATCTGGGCCTTTCCATGGAAGTCTTCATTAACCACCACCGCTCCTTCATAGCCAATCTCCCAAACTGCTTTTCTGGCCACCTTGGAGATTATGTTGAAGGGACTCTTGAAAGTCATGAAAGCAATCCCATCCTTAACCTCGGCCTTTGAGAGGGCATCCTGCACAGCTTCTTCTATCGCCTCCGCTTTCTTGACCCAGGGTTCATAGGTCAGAAGATCCTTTATCGGGTTTTCGAGGAGCACTTTGAGGGCCTTTTCCACACTTTCTCTATCCATGGTTACATAATTTGAATCTATGAGACTAACCAGTCTTAGGGCTTCCTCCTTTGTTATTCCCTCCATTTCCAAAAGCTCTTCAACCTTCGGGATCTTAAAGGCCTTCCCACCTATATCTCCAATGACCCCTAAAGCGCTCCATGCATTCCAGATGTTAAAATATTGAGAAACAACGAAAGAGGCCGAGGGGGCCTCATCACCCTCAAGGGCTGGGTTTATCTGCTTCACCCTCGAATTTTTGATTCTTGGCTGGATGTGGTGGTCTATGAACATGATTTCCTTCTCAATGCCCTCAACCTCATGGGGAAGGCTCAGGTCGAGGACGTAGATCTTTTCAGCCTCTTCAATGGCCCTTTTGATCCTCTCATCAAAGCGGAACTCTCCGATGGGTGGAGTTAGATTCCTGAATTCCTCTAGGTTAAGGGCCCTAATGAGCAAAGCCGCTGAAGTTATACCATCCGTGTCCCAGTGATGGATTATCAACATGGAAATCACTCTACAAAGGGATTGTCGAAGTTCCTTATGACCTCATACACCTCGGGCCTCATCAAGTACTCAGGCGGCTGTTCACCGTTCATTATCATCTTCCTGAGCTTTGTGCCACTTATCTTTGTGTGGAACTCGCCATCGTGCGGGCATATCTTGGCGTTTACCATTCCCCCGCATCTTTTACAATAAAAGGCTTCCCTGATGAACATTGGAGTTATTCCAAGGTCAGGGAACTCATCGAAGAGGTCCCATGCCTCATAAGGCCCGTAATAATCTCCCACACCTGCGTGATCTCTTCCAACTATGAAGTGGGTTGCACCAAAATTCTTCCTCATTATTGCATGGTGGATTGCCTCTCTAGGCCCTGCATAGCGCATTTCATACCTCACTGTGGCAAGGGCCGCCGCATTTTTCGGGTAGTAGTGCTCAAAAAGAACTTCATAAGCTTTGATTATGACATCATCCTTATAGTCGCCCTTTTTCTTCTTTCCAAGAACCGGGTTTATGAAAAGACCATCAACAAAAGTCAAGGCAGCCTTTTGCACATACTCATGGCCAGTGTGCGGAACGTTTCTTGTCTGAAAGGCAACTATCGTCTTCCATCCCCTCTCCTTAAAGAGAACTCTCGTCTCGATGGGCCTTAAGGTATACTTGGCAAAGGGATTTGGGAGTTCATTCAAGAGCTCTATCTCTCCACCGACTAAATAATTGCCCATTGAATAAACCTTTGAAACTCCTGGATGGGCCTTATCCGTGGTTTTGAATACCTTCTCCGCAAAGTATTCCTTATCATAGGTGTATATCTCCTCGACGTGCATTCTCGCTATCGGCAGATCTTCGTAATAGAGGAGTATCGCATCCCCCTCTTCAAATGTGGGCTCTTCAACATCAAGAACTATTGGAATTGTCCATGGAGTGTCATCACTGAGGCGCATGTGGTCTAAAACACTCTCAAAATCATCTCTCGTTAAAAATCCTTTTAACGGAGAATAAACACCATGGGCTATGTTTTCAAGGTCAATAGCCCTTCCATGATCAATTTGAACCCTTGGATACTCATGCTGCTCACTCAAAATCCTCTCTCTTGTCTTTGAGGCAGCTATTCTCCTAATCAATTTTCCTCCGTGGGGCTTAGAAACCATTGCTATCACCTAAAAAAGTTTTAGAGAATCAGTCGAGATATCCTAAAGCACGGAGTCTCTCTTTAACCTTCTCCTCTTCCTCTTCGCTGAAGACCTCTTCCTTTTCCTCTTCCTCAAGACTTGCCAAAACCTCTCTCAAAACGTAGGTCACGTAGTCTGAAACTGAAGTGAAGCCTGTTCCCTCAATTCTTTTCTTTATCTTCTCGTAAAGAGGCTTTGGTATAGAAACGGTTGTGTATTTTCTCTCCTCATCCCCCATTACAAACACCTCCAGCTTTAATGATATTTAATTACATTTAATTAAACTTAATTAGAGCTTATAAAAGTTTTCCATGAGAATCCCATGAACTTTTATGTGTAATTATTCAAATTTTTTATTAACTTTTAACAAGTATATGTTAATTATTTTTTATCAGATTTCAAATTATATTTTGCTTTAAATAAAAATTTTGAAACAGAAAGGTTTATATACTTCAAAACCAACTATATACTGAGGGGCACTGTGTGGAAAGGGACCGAAGCGAAAGCTTCACCCTGATCCAGAGTTCATATCTAACCGTAAACCTGACAACTTACCCAGAGTTGTGAGGTTTATGAGTGAAGATATGGGCCCTGCCTCAGAGCGAAACTTCACTGAGGCCTCCGAACCATACGGTGTCCCTCACTTGTTCTATTAGACCTTAAAAATTGAGTTATGTGAACTCCACGTCTATTGCTTCATCCTTATTGGCACTTTCTAAAGCCTTTATAGCAACCATCAGAGCATGAAGCCCCTCTTCTCCATTTACCAATGGTTTCTCTTTCTTTTTAACACACTCAACGAAATGCTCAAGCTCATTCCTCAGAGGCTCTTTAAACTGCACTTTCGCCTCTTTAACCCACTCATGATTGTATAAGATGAGCTTCTGGGTTATGTAATTCAATTCCGCTATGCCCTCGGTCCCAACCACGCTAAGGGTTCTAACCTTATGGGGAGTAAGCCAGTTGGTCTCCACAACTCCCGTGGCGTTTTCAAAATTAAGCATTATTATCGCATAATCCTCAAGTTCAAGGGGGTTCTTTGCACTCCCAGCCCTAGCGTAAACTTTCCTCACATTTCTCTCAAGTAAAAAGCTCATGACATCAATATCGTGAACCGCTAAATCTATTATCACACCAACATCCTTGATCTGTGGAGGCAAGGGGCCAACACGCTTGGCAGTGAGGGTAACCACTTTTCCGATTAAATTCTCATCCAAAATCTCTTTCAACTTCAGAACACCGGGATTAAACCTTTCCACATGTCCAACCATTAAGGTGACATTATTCTTCTTTGCTGCCCTTATTATTTCTTGAGCGCTCTCAATGCTTTCGGCTATGGGTTTCTCCACCAAAACACTTACACCGTTTTCAATAAACTCCAAAGCAACCTGCCTGTGAAGAGAAGTTGGAACTGCAATGCTCACTGCATCAACTTTCTCTACCAGTTCCCTGTAATCTCCAAAAGCCTTTGTTTTAAATTGAGAAGCGACTTCTTTAGCCCTCTCTAAGTTAGCATCAGCCACCCCAACAAATTCTACCTTTCCTTCCTTAGACAACTCAGAATAAATCCTTGCATGATGTCTCCCCATGTTTCCAACACCAACAACACCGACGCGGAGCATTTTGATCACCTAAAAGTTAAATTAAGAGGAAAGCTCTTCGAGCGTTTTTATTATATAATCAATGTCCTCCTCACTAACAGCCGGGTGCACCGGTAAGCTCAGCACTTTCTTTGAGGCTTCAATGGCATTTGGACAGATGTCTTTTGGATAGCCAAGCTTTTGATAGAAAGGCTGCTGGTGAACAGGACTCGGGTAATGTACAGCACTTCCGATTCCTTTTTCCCTCAATTTTGCCATAAGGTCCTCTCTGCTTAACGGAAACTCTTCCTCCACTCTAATCACATATTGATGAAATACGTGTTTGACTCTTGGATCAACGTAGGGTGGAGTTAATCCATCAATCTTGCTTATTCCCTCAGTTAAAAGCCTTGCATTCTCAATTCTCTTCTCATTCCATCCATCGAGCTTTTTGAGCTGGCCTCTTCCAATAGCAGCCGCAATGTTGGTCATCCTCAGGTTATAGCCAAGTTCAACATGGAAGTACTTATCAGCTTGTCCATGGTTTCTTATCAGCTCGGCCCTCCTCGCGAGCTCTTCATCGTTTGTTATTATCATTCCCCCCTCGCCGGTGGTCATGTTCTTGGTTGGGTAGAAGCTGAAGGCTGCAATATCTCCAAAGGTTCCAACTTTCTGTCCTTCAAATTCTGCACCATGGGCCTGAGCACAGTCTTCAATTAAATAAAGCTTGTAATCTTCGGCAATTTCCTTGAAGGCTTTCATGTCCGCGGGCTGACCATAGAGATGGACAACCACTATAGCCTTGGTTTTGTCTGTTATTTTTTCTAGAACCTCGTTTGGGTCAAGGTTGTAAGTCTTTGGATCAATGTCAGCAAAAACAGGTTTTGCTCCTTGGAAGAGTATTGAATTGGCCGATGCAATGAACGTGAAGGGAGTGGTTATAACCTCATCCCCCGGGCCGATTTCAATAGCTTTTAGGGCAATATCCAAAGCTGCAGTGCCATTAGTAACTGCTATCCCGTACTTTGCCCCCAAATAATCTGCAAACTCTCTTTCAAAGGCTTCAACTTCTTTTCCATGGGCAAGCATTCCGCTTTTCAAAACCTCAACAACGGCATTAATCTCTTCTTCTCCAATTAAAGGTCTGGCAATTGGAATATTTCTCATATCTACCGCCTCACAAGTTTTTCTCCTTTAGATAACGCTCATAATCTTCTTTTCTTATTTTCACTTCTCTCCCACAGTGGGAGCATTTGAACATGATATTACTCTCATCTTCACCGATTTTTTCCTTTAATTTTCTTCCGCAGTAGCAGACGAAGCCCTTAAGTCTAGCTGGATTCCCAAATACCAGCCCGAATGGTGGAACGTCTTTGGTAACAACAGCCCCAGCACCTATCATGGCGTATTCACCAATTATTACCCCGCAGACTATTGTTGCATGTGCGCCTATGCTTGCGCCCTTCTTTACGAGGGTTGGCACCACTTCCCAGTCCTCGTTGAACGCCCTAGGATAGAGGTCATTGGTGAAGGTCATGTGCGGGCCGAGGAAAACATCATCTTCAACCTTAACACCATGATAAACACTTACCCCATTCTGGATTTTAACGTTGTTACCTATCTCAACTCCCACGTCAATGTACACGTCCTTCCCAATGTTGCAGTTTTTCCCTATTTTAGCCCCCTTTCTTATGTGAGCGAAGTGCCATATTCTGGTTCCTTCTCCAATCTCAACATTCTCCTCAACAACAGCTAGGGGATGAACGAAATACTTTTGACCCATTCTAAACACCACAGACTATTGACGCCCTAAATTATAAAAGCATTGTTGAGATAAGTGATGTGAGGTATGCCCATGGATACAACCGCGGATCTCATAATATTTTCTCAAGCATTCCCACCGGAAAAGGGAGGCAACGCATCAAGAATGGGGGACTTGTATAAATACCTCACCAAGTTTGGAGTTAAGATTACCGTCATTTCTGCCATCGAGACTTATCCCTTTGGAAGCTTCCCCCGAGAACTCAAGCTCTCAAAAAGAGAGGGGGATATAATCAGACTTTTTACATACCAACCCAAAGAAGACGCCTCAAATATTGAACGGGCCTTATACTACACCCTCTTCCCAATCTTTGCGAGTATTTGGTTGATTTTAAACAAAAAATCTACAGATGTAATCCTAATAACTTCTCCACCTCCCCAAATGTATATTGTGGCCCTTATCGGAAAAATTCTGAAGAAGAAGGTTATAGTAGATATTAGAGATCTATTCTTGGACGTCAGCGTTAGTCTCGGCTTTATAAAGAGAGGGAGTATTGTTGAGAGAGTTTTTAGGTTTCTAGAGTCCAAAGCCCTTCAAACCGCTAATGCCATAACCCTTGTTACTCCCAAGATAAGACGCCAACTGGTTGAGGAATATGGAATAGACCCCGCCAAATGCTATGTTGTTCCAAACGGTGTTGATCTAGAAACATTCAAATGTGAAAAACCAAAAAGAAAACCCCAAATGGTCTATACTGGCTATTTTGGACATGCTCAGGATTTCGACACGTTTTTGGAAGCCTATGCTCTGGTTGATGAAAAAGATAGAATACCCTTGATCCTTGCAGGAAGTGGGGAAAACCTCAAAGAAACTCTAGAAAAGGCTGAAAAACTTGGCTTGTCCAAGTGGGTAAGCTACATCGGAATGCTTTCAAGAAAGGAAGTCGTCAATCTTCTCTGCTCTTCCACCATTGGTGTGGCCCCAATAAAAGCTGATGAGAGCTTAAAATATGCAATACCCTCAAAAATCTATGAATACCTCGCATGTGGTCTTCCATTTGTGGGAGTTGGAATTGGGGAAATTGAGCGAGTGGCCAAAGAAAGCCAGGCAGGATGCGTGGGGAAGACCCCTAAAGAGGTTGCTAAATGCATTAAAAAACTCTTAAGCTCAAACCCACAAAAAATGAGGATATATGGGCTAAGGTATGTCTCCCAATATAGTCGGGAGGCCTCGGCGAGAAAGTTTTTACACGTGCTTGATTTAGTGAGGGAGCAACATGAAAAAGGCCATTGAAGAGTACCTGCATTCATTGGAAAGCAACACAAGGGAACATCTGATAGTTGAAGGTAGCAGTGCATACATAAAAGATCCAGTTTTTGGAATAGTTAGAAACAGGGTCAGCGTTGAATACTTGAAAACTATAATCCGACTTTATGGGGAACAAGAGAGAGACATCATTGAAAAAATTGTGAGCTTTCTTTTATTAAGGCAAAATCCAAACGGTTCTTGGAATGAGATTCATCCAAACTATAATCAAGAATCCGCTCTTGTGACTTCCTTTGTTGGAGAGGCCCTGCTTTTATCCCTGCCATACCTAGAGGGTGACCTTAAAGAGAGGACCCAACAAGCATTAATTAAAGCACGAGACTTTGTTCTCTCAAGCGAGATAGAACCTGGATATTTTCTCAAGTCTAAGCTATACACAGCAGACTATCTTAACGTTGATGCGACTTGTGGGGCTTTCTTGGCCCAGTATTACAAGGTTTTTGGTGATAAAAAAGCATTAGAAGGTGCAAAAAGGGCCGCCAGGAGAGTGTGTAACTTCCAGGAAAAAGACGGATCATTTCCATATACAGTGAATAGGGGAAGTGAAAAATACCACCTAAAAGTCCCATGTATTCATTATCAAGGCGTTACGCTTTACTACCTTTCAAAAATCCAGGAGATTGTTCAAGAAAAATGGCTCAGAGATTGCATGCTTAAAGGAACCCAATGGCTCTCAGATGTTCAAAGACATGATGGAAGGTTTGAGTGGTCAAGAAGCGGCCTAATGTTCGCCTATTATCTCACAGGTGCGTATGCCTTTGCTTTGGCTTCTTTTGCCTATGCTTCCAAATGGGAGGAGAACTATTTAGATAATGCTGAAAAAATAATAACAGTTCTAGAAGAAAACACCCCAAACATAGCCCTCAGATGGGAAAAAGGCAGGTGGAGAGATTTTCCAAAAGATGTGCTAACTTCACTCAGGAGCGCCTGGATTGGGGAGTACCCAATAACACACAAGTTCTTCAGGTTTGGTTACGCTATTTACAGACAGATAGCAAGAAGAAGGTTCTCTAAGGAGGTTCAAAACGACTGGGTGTTCAATATTATCACAAAGCTTTTAGGAATAAGAACGTCCACAATCGAACCCTCCAGGAATTTCCCCGATATGTTTATGACTTCCGAGATTCTTGATTGTTTAAGCTATTCACTACCTCTGTTTAAAGGTGAGCTCAAATGAATATTCTCTTCCTTGCATCCAACTTTCCAGATCCGGTAAATAAAACATGGGCCCCTTGGAATAAAAAGGCAGTTGATAGTGTTTTAGATTATGCAAGGCCTACTGTCGTAGCTCCAAGGCCCTTCGCTCCCCCATTTTCTAAGTTTGCACAGATTCCAAACCAAGAGCTCTCCCACGAATATCCAATCTACTACCCGAGGTTTCTCTATCTCATTCCAAAATCACTCTTTTATTGCCTTACTGGAGAGTCTTACAGGTATTTTGTTGGTAAATTCATTGAGAAAAGCCTAAATAATGGAAAACTTACAAAACCAGATATTGTCCACGCCTTACACCCTTATCTTGATGGTTATGGAGGCGTTCCCATAGCAAAGAAATTGGATATTCCCCTCGTAGTGACCGTGCACAGCCCCAATAATCTCCAGATATGCTCAGAAAAAGTCCTCTCAGCACTTCAAGCCGCAGATAAGGTGATAACAATTGCCGAATTCCTTAAAAAGGACCTCATAAACATTGGCCTTCCCGAAGAGAAAGTTGAACACATAAGTCTAGGAGTTGATCCGAATGAATTTAAGCCTCTAAAGCTAGAGGATTCAAAAATAGTTATTCAGAAGTATGGAATTACTCCTGAGGACACAATAGTATTGTATGTCGGGCAATTGATACCAAGAAAGAACGTCAAAACCCTTTTGCGGGCAATTCCAATAGTTTTACAAAAACGTCCTCAGGAAATTAAGAGAAACGTCAAATTTGTTATTGTAGGGGGCGGCCCGGAAGAGAAAAAATTACAAAAACTAGCATTAGAGCTGAATATTAGCGATCGTGTTATCTTTACTGGTAAGGTTCCATTTGAAGAACTTAAAGAATGGTATGGGATTGCAGATATATTTGTTCTCCCCAGCCTCTCCGAGGGGAAACCCGTTGTAATATATGAGGCCATGAGCAGTGAATGTGCAATCATAGCCTCCAATATAAACGGAATTCCAGAACAAGTTTTTGATAATGTAAACGGGTTCCTGATCTCTCCAAATGATACCCAAGATCTTGCAACAAAGATACTCTACCTACTAGAAAACCCACAAGAGTTGGAAAGAATGAAAAAGGAGAGTCGACAGTCATTATTTAGGCTCGGCTACACCTGGGAAAGCTATGGACAAAATATAAAGCAAATTTATAATTCTCTGATGCCGCAAAACATATAAGTTATCTCCCGAGATGAGTCTAAAGGTGAGAGAATATGAGTGAAATCAAAAAAGTGCTGCTTATCACAATTGACTGTCTTCGTGGTGATCACGTTCATTATAATGGTTATGAAAGAAATATAACCCCCACAATAGACAAACTCGCCAAAGAGGGCTCAAACTTCTTCATGGCCTTCTCAAATGGCCCTCACACTCACTACTCATTTCCATCAATTCTCACATCAACCTACCCCCTTATGTTTGAGGGCCCTAAAATAGGAGCAGGAAGAATAACTCTGGCCGAAGTCATGAAAATGCTCGGATTTAAAACCGTTGGACTGAACTCCAACCCATTTCTCTCGGAGTACTTTGGGTATGGAAAAGGGTTTGACATATTCAATGACTTTCTAAGTGGAGAGGAAGCCAAGAAAAAGAGCTCTCTCGCTGTAAAATTGAGAAAGAAGATTCCAAAAGAGAGTATAATTTATAGATTTCTTCAATTTGCTGATAAATACAGGGCGATAAAAAACCGCAAAACCCCATACATTAGAGCAGATGAACTCAGAGAAAGGGTTATTGATCATCTGGAGGAATATAAGGATGAAAAACTCTTTCTATGGGCCCATTTTATGGATGCCCATTATCCCTACCTCCCAGATAAAGAAGTAATGAAAAAACTCGGTTTTAAAGACGTTAGCGACTTCAAAAAAGCAAGACTTTTCACCAAGATGCTCAATGCCCCAGAGAAAGTTACCCCAGAGGAGGCCCAGATTTTAATCAACCTTTACGATGCCCAAATTTACACGATAGATCAAGAGATTAAGAAAATCCTCGAGTATCTTGATGAAAATGGATTGCTTGATGAAACATTAATTGTAATAACAGCAGACCATGGAGAAGAATTTGGGGAGCATGAGGACTTCACTCACAGAGTCGATAAAGACAAACCAACGCTCTACAACGTCCACATTCATGTGCCTTTGATATTTTACAGTGGAAGTTGGGATTACCAAGATGTTAAGTCTAATGTCTCCCTAATGGATCTTGCCCCAACCATTGTAGATCTTGTCTCGGGCCAGAAAGTGAAGAAATTTATGGGGAAGAGTTTATTACCTTTAATGAGTGGAGAAGAAGAGGAACACAGGGCATTCTACTCGGAGCATGAATACCAAGAGAGCGAGATCGTAGGCAACATCATGAAAGAAAGGAAGAAGGCGATTGCATATGTTGAGTACCCATACAAGCTGATTTACTATGAAGGGGACAACAGCTATCAACTTTACAATTTTGAAGACGATCCAGAGGAGAGAAATAATTTAATTAATGACCTGAACTCTCAAGAGATTGTTTCATACATGAAAAATAAGATCAGAGAGCATTTGAAAGAGATAGAACTGTCTAAAGTGAGAATTCGATTAAGAAATCTTAGAAATATTTAGGTGAGAGGATATATGAAAATCCTAATAATTTTTCCCCGAAATATTTACAACCCAAAATCAGGAAAAGAAAGGAGAGTTAATAATCTCGTAAGAGCCTTGTCTACATTTGGGGATATTGTAACGCTTGAATCAGAGGAGTATAAAAATCAACCAAATCCTCTATCGAAGCGAAGGTACTTTTTTAAATATAAGATTTTCAGAGCATTTTTAATAGATTTTAACCCAAGCTACGTTTTTTCGCTTTTTAGAGTCCTAAAAAAAGAGCAACCCACAGTAGTACAGCTTTCTTACCCATGGGGAATCCCAATTGCCGCTCTCTTACGCAAGATCTTAAAGTTGAAATTTCTCCTAATTTATGATGCACATGATGTCGAAGCCCAAAGATGTTATGAGGTAGTTTTAAAAGATCCAAGTCATGGAATATTAAAGCCCCTAGTATATTTAAGGTGTTTATATGAGAGGATAATTGAACGTATAGCTACTAGTGTTTCCGATATAATAATTACAGTAAGCAGAGAAGACAAAAAAAGATTTTGTGAAAGGTACTTTCTAAGCAGTAATATTATTAACACCATCCCCATAGGATCCTTTATTACAAGGATCTCCAGACACTATAAAACTAACAGTAAACTGAAATTGGGGTTAGATAAGAAAACTATTGTTTTACTTTTCCATGGTGTATTTACATATTACCCCAACAAAGAAGCCGTTGATCTCATACAAAATTATATCGAACCCCAAATTGGAAAAAAATATGAAAATCTTGTGTTTATAATAGCAGGGAAGGGTCTCCCAAGAAACGAAGTCAGAAAATTAAAAATTTTGGGTTTTGTCGATGATTTATCTTTAGTATTAGCCTCAGGAGACATTGCTATTGTTCCTATTCTCAAAGGAGGGGGAAGTAGAACAAAGATTTTTGAGTACATTAGCGTAGGATTGCCAATTGTTTCTACAAAAAAAGGTGCTGAAGGTATTGAACTTGTAAACGGAAAACATGCAATATTGACCAAAGAGGTCAATGAAGAGTTTATAAATAGTATTGAGAGACTAATTCAAAATCCAAAACTCAGAAAAAAGATAGGATTTAACGCTAAGATACTTGCAGAAAAAAGGTATGATATAAAAAACCTTCAAGAAGAGATAAGTAAACACTACTTTAGCTGTTATGAACGTAGATATAACGATTTAATAGGCGAGGGCTTATGAAAGGAGAGAACACCCCCACACGCAAGATCTTGTGGATATTACCATTTAAAGATCCCCTCAGCGGAAACACTGGGGGGAGAGCTAGAGTTAGATATCTATTTCACCTCTTCAAAGAGTTAAATGCTGAGATTTCACTGCTCCTCCCAGAACTTCCCTTAACTGAATATCCCATTAAAGTCAGATCATACAATTTAAGCTTTAAACGTTTAAACATTCTTAAAAAATTCTTTTTAACATTTATCTCTTTTAATCCAAAATACATACACGAGATATTGTCATTCCTAAAAGAAATTAATGATAGAGAAATGATAATCCAAACAATGCCTAACGGTGCCCTTTTTACCCTATTTCTTAAAAAGACAAAAAATATTGGTGTAACCTATGATGCTCACAATGTTGAAATCGAAAGATATTCTCAATATGCACTCACTACAGTGGAAGGATCCACGTTCAAATATTGGTTAAATAGGCTTAAAATCACTATAAACGAGTTTATAATGGCTAAATATGCAGATCATATATTCACGATTAGCTATAGGGATAAAAAAGAATTTTTAAGAATTTATAACATAAATCCTGAAAAAATAATAGTAGTCCCTCCAAATATTAATATTAAAGATGCACCTTGGGAGGAGATTAAAAAACGCTCAAGCGTTAAAAGATACGTTTTAGTATTTCACGGTACATATACATATCTCCCAAACAGAGAGGCAATTGAAATTATTCAAAAAGAGATAGCTCCTAAAGTAAAGGAGGCCACTTTCATAATAGCTGGAACTGCTGTACCTAAACAACACTCAAAAGGGAATGTATCGTTTATTGGCTTTGTTGAAAATTTAAATACTTTTCTTTCCTCTTGTGATATAGCAATAGTACCCTTGAAAAGAGGAGCCGGTATAAAGATTAAAATACTCGACTATATGGTCGCAGGTTTGCCAATTGTCACAACTAAGAAAGGTGCTGAAGGTTTAGACTTAATCAATAATAAACACGCAATAATAGTCAATGATGTTAATGAAGAGTTTATAGCATCCATAAAGTATCTAATCGTAAATCCCAAAATTAGAAAAAAAATTGGACATAACGCAAAAAAACTCATAAAAAAGAGATATAGTAAAGAATCAAGAGAGATATGGGGGAAATTAAGGTGGGTGTTACACAGGTTTTAAAGAATCTCTCTAATAATTATAGAAATCTCATGTGGTGGCGTCAGATAATAATAAAATATGCCCCCAAAGTAGTATATAGAAAAAAAGATGGATTTTCTGTCCTTTCCGAAAATTGGGATCATCTTATAATACTCGATGCATGTAGGTTTGATGTCTTCTCAGAGGAAATTAAAAAAAGTGTTCTATACAAAAAGGGCAAATTAGAGTACAGAATTTCCAATGGAAGCATGACACTAGAATTCTTGTCAGAGAATTTTGGCGAAGGAGTATTTAATGAGATTGTGTATATAACTGCTAACCCCTTTGTTGATATGCTCCTTAAGAACAAATTCTACAAGATTATATCTGTATGGAAAGATGGGTGGGACAATAACCTGAACACAGTTCATCCCAGAACAGTCTATGAATACACAAAACTCAGCATTAAAAAGTACTCTGACAAACGTTTTATAATCCATTTTATGCAACCCCATTTTCCATATTTAACGTTAAAATTGGCCGAAGAAACCGGATTCGCCAAACACAGAGAAGCTGTACTTCAAGGGGCTATGAAATGGAAGGATAAAACAGTGTGGGATTTAGTTGAAGAAGGGCGGATACCCCTAGAGGTCGTTGTGCAAGCGTATCGTAAAAACTTAGAGATAGCTCTTAAATATGTTGAAAAGCTTGTAAAGATACTTGATGGGAAAATAGTGATAACGTCTGATCATGGAGAAGCATTTGGGGAGAAATTTCATCCAATGATCCCAATAAAAGTTTATGGACATCCAAAAAATGTTAGAATTGATGCCTTAGTTAAAGTCCCTTGGTTTGTGATAAACAAACCAAAGAAGAAAATAGTTAATGACGAAAAACAGAAGTTATCCATCGCAATTAGTAAATTTCTCCAAAAAAATCTTTCATTAGTAAAACCCCCACAAACATAGTCAGGATGCAGCTTCTTGAAGTTAAGGAATCCAGTTTTAAACACTGCTAATTGGAAACTAAATTCCAAGTCTTCTGCATATCTGGTATCTCAATGACCTATATATCGGCAATCCTAAATTTCCAATTGGAACTACTCCCCACTTTTCTATGAACCTTTTTCTATCTTCCTCTGGATCATGTAATTTCCTCATTGTTGGTCCAATGTATTTTTCTGGTCTATGATCAAATACAACATTTGGTAAGGCCCTTACTTCCAGCTCTTTATAGTATGCTTGCATAAAAAAGTCAAAGAGCTCATAAAAGAATTTATACCTTTCATCGAAATTTATTTTTTTGAAGATTTCAGTTCTAACTAGCATTGAACTCATGACCCCATGTACGCTAATAGAGGTTAGCCCTAACCCACTCGCTTCAGATACCGTTATAAACTTCTTAAAAACATACTTTTGACCATTTTTCTTCCCAAAAATAAAAATTTGACCAAGTTCTCTAAATTTCCCGTACTCATTCCACGCTCCAGATACTATTGAAACTTCAGGATTCTTGTAGAGGTGTTCAAGGAGAGTCTCAACAGAATTTTTTCTTATAATAATGTCATCATCAAGAAATAAGAGATATTCAGTTTCTGTGTTCTCTGCAATTAGTTTTCTAGCTGCAGAAGGCCCTATCCGTCTTTCTGGGGTTATCACAAGTATGTCATCGCTAATGCTTTTAGAAAGTTTTTCTACTTTTTTATCTACACATCCGTTAAGGACAATTACTTGAGATTTTATGCTTTTCAAATTTCGCCTCAAAGAATAAAGGCATTGTTTAAGTTTACGATATCTATTACATGCCACAACACCTACTGTTAATTCCTGAACCATTTGCTCCCCTCCTTTACTATTAATTATATGATTTGAATAAACTTATTAAACAAATCTTTTTAATACTTTTTCTACTATTTTCAACCTAATCCCAAATTTCCTCTCTATTGCCAAAAGCAACTCAATATCCTCCTCATCAACACTTTTACTAAACAGTACTAAAAAGAAATAAACCCCTAAAAACACTGCTAAAATAGGCAGTGCATACCATATATTAGACACCACCAAGTTCAAATTCTTAATTAACCCCAACAATACAAAACTAATCACCAATGGCTTTACATAATTCCAGCTAAAAGGGTGAATTTTAGTTCTCTGATAAAGCTTTGCCGAATTCATTGCATTGACTATAATATAGGAAATTGCAGTTGCCGTAGCTGCCCCTTCAAGGCCATAAAGTGGGATCAGAAATGTGTTCAATATTATGTTAAATGCTGCAGAGATAAAATTAGTAATCATAATAAAGTTGTTCTCGCCAATGATTACTAAACTCAACCAATTCAATCCAAAAAATGTGTGAAACATGAAGCCAAAAGCCAAAATCTGAAGGGCCAAAGCTGCCGAGATATACTTAACCCCAAAGAAGAAGCTTATAGTGGCCTCAGGAAACAAGAGAACTAGAGAAAACAACGGGAAAGTGGCTAAAAATATCCATTTGGTTAAAATCTGATACACCCTTCCAAGTTCCTTAATATTCCCCCTAGCATAGAGAACAGTTGCTAAAGGTGGAAAAACCAGCCCTGCGGAGTTTAAAAATAATGGCAAAAGCCTAGCAATTGGAGCAGCCCCATTATATAAACCAACAGTTTCAGAGCCCCAATAATAACCAAGCATCAACGTATCAGTCCACGTCATGACAAATCCCGTAATACCAGTCAACATTAGGGGTATTGAAAACTTAATCAACTCTTTTCCAAGCTTAAAATTCACTGAAACCCTAAACTCAAACAATTTACTCCTCCAAATGTCAAAAGTTAGTGCCAAAAGGGTAAAAGCCCGGGCAGCAACATAAGCAAGGAAAACAAAGGAAAAAGAAAACTTAAACAATCCCCCTACAACAACAAAAGCCAAAAATAATGTCGGATAAAAAATGTTCTGAAAATAAACCTGTTCTCTCACTCTCCCAAAACCTCGAGAAACAGAGATTATGACTCCAATCAAAGCTGAAAAGGGCAAGGCAGGAGCAATGAGTTTTAAAACATGAGTTAATCTCATCTCATTAAAAACTTGAGAGATGAATTTCGCTCCGAGAATTAAAACCAGCAACCATACTAGACTGTTCAACGCTGCAATAATCAAAGCTGTTGATATTAAATCCCTAACTTTTGAGGGCTCTATCTCTTGGTAAAATGCCACCTGCCTTGGAAGGGAGTTCCGAAACCCAAGAGTGGCTATCACAAGGGCAATACTCAAAACTGTCAAGGCAAGATTATAAACGCCATACTCTGAAGTAGTAAAATATCTCGCTATCACAGCCCTACTCAAGAACCCAAAAAACATCGAAATAACACTTCCAGCAAAAATAATCCCCGTTCCTCTCGCAATCCTATGCAGAACCCGACTTACCTCACTCATAAAGTTCACCCAAGTGCCCCAAATCCTAAGAGGAGTATTAAAAACCTACTCCCCCCTCTGTATCTTTGCATGACCCCCAACTAAACTCTTCTTAAGCTCAAGGTTTCTTATTTCGCACTTTTCATCTATTATTGAACGCCATATTGTAGAACCTCTTATCACAGTAGCATTAAAGATTATAGAGTCACTCACATCAGAGTTCTCAATCACACAGTTTTCTCCAATATAAGCATAAGGTCCAACTATTGACCTTCCAAGAATCCTGGCACCCTTCTTAATCACAACTGGGGGGATGATCTTGGAGTAGGGGCTTATCTGAATCTCTTCAATTTGACTCTCCTTAAGTAATGTCTTCATAGCCTCCAAATAGCTGTCAGCCGAACCAATATCATACCAGTAATCATCGAACTTGTATGCATAAATTTCAATGTCGTTCTCCAACAGCCACTCTATGAAATAACCTGGAGAATCCCTATTCCCTCTCTCAAGGTATTCATCAACTTTCTCTATAACATCCTTTGGAAAAGCATAGACACCCGTGCTTATCAATGTGGACTTTGGTTGCAGAGGTTTTTCCTGAAAATCAATGACCCTGTTCCCTTCAAGGAGGACTACACCATACCTCTTGGCCAGCTCAAAATCGCCGACATCATAGACCGCTATTAACGGCTTTCCATTATAGTGTTTCAAAAAGTCTTCCAGAGAAAAGGAGAACAAATTGTCACCAGCAACTATAAGATAATCATCAACACCAAGTTCTGATACTGCATATTTAATAGCTCCAATAGTCCCCAGCTTTTCCTCTTCACTTATGGTTTCCTCTACAATAAGCCCAATGTTGTTTTTTTCGGCCCAATTCTTAAAATGCTTCTCAAAGAACTTGTTGGTGGATACATGAACTTCCAAACCAAGATCCTTAGTCTTCTCAAGGATGTAATCGATAATATATTTATCTCCCACAGGTAAAAGGGGTTTTGGTTTACCCTTTGTGATCGGCCACAAACGAGTGGCATAGCCGCCAGCCATTATTAAAACTTTCATATCTCTCCCTCCAAGCAGTGTTAAAGTTACTCTAAACATATTTAAATCCTTTGTCATAATTAAGGTGGTGATTAAAATGAAAATTCTGGTTACTGGCGGTGCTGGATTTATAGGTTCTCATCTTGTGGATAGACTTATGGAAGATGGTCATGAAGTTAGAGTTCTCGATGATTTAAGTGCAGGAAGCTTAGAAAACCTCAAACAGTGGATTGATCATGAGCGTTTTGAATTTATGCAGGGAGACCTGAGAAGGAGAGACGTTTGTGAAAAAGCAGTAAAAGGAGTGGATGCTGTTTTTCATCTTGCTGCAAATCCTGAAGTCAGGATTGGCACTCAAAGTCCAGAGCTTTTATATGAGACTAACGTTCTCATAACCTACAACCTCCTTGAGGCCATAAGAAAAGAAGATGTAAAAGCACTGGCCTTTACTTCCTCCTCAACCGTTTATGGGGAAGCAAAAAGGATACCAACTCCCGAAGATTACGGGCCTTTAGAGCCAATAAGCGTCTATGGTGGAGCAAAGTTAGCAGCTGAAGCATTAATAGCGGGCTATGCTCACACATTTGACATAAAAGCTGTAGTTTTTAGGCTGGCGAATATAATAGGGAAGAGGTCAAACCATGGAGTTATCTATGATTTCATAAACAAGCTCAAGGCAAATCCCGACCGCTTGGAGATTTTAGGCGATGGAACACAAAGGAAAAGTTATCTCCACGTTAGCGATACTATTGAGGCCATGCTCTATTTGTTTAAGGAATTTTTAAAGGAGGACAAAATCTACGATGCTTATAATATCGGCAGTGAAGATTGGATCACGGTTACAGAGATAGCGGAGATAGTGAGCAAGGAAATGGGTCTAACTCCAGAGTTCTACTTTACTGGCGGTGTGGATGGAGGACGAGGATGGAAGGGTGATGTCAAGATCATGCTACTAAGCATAGAGAAGGCCAAAGCAAAGGGCTGGAAGCCCAAGATGAACAGCAGAGAAGCCGTAGAGAGGACTGTAAAAGAGCTTTTGGGAAAAATTTAAAGCATCTCTGCTATCTTTAACGTTATTTTTGCTTCAACTATCGCCGCAATGAGTATTAAAGCTATTGAGATTCCAACAAGTTTGAAAAACTCTTTTGCATCTTCTTCAGTGATTATTTCTTCCTTTTTACCCAAGGCAAATTTCAAAAGTTCGTAAGGAATTTTAAAGCCTGCAGCACCAGCAATAATCAAGGCAGAAATCTCAAAAACACCGTGGGGAAGAATGAGAAGAAAGAACGACTTAAGTTCGCCCACATGACGCAAGTTCCATGAAGAATGCAAAAATAACCCCAAAGGAATTCCATTAAATATCAAACTCCAAATAGTCAAACCACCAAAAGTCAAAACGCCACCAAAGGAGAGAATGAGGATAACTTTCAAATTATTTATAAAAAGAAATCTGAAGTTTGGCACTATTTCATTTTGTTTTTCATAAATACTGAGCATATTTTCACTCTTAGGTGTATTCAATGAATTAAAACCAAGAAAAGCCCCAATTAAGAAGAGAAACGTCGAAAAAACTAAAAGTCTGTAAAAAATCCTCATTATTTCACCCCTATCTAATAAACCACCAATGTGAATACTCTTCCGCATATGACTTGTAGATTTTTGCCTTTTTTTCATCTCCTTCTTTCAATGCTTCTCTATAAAGCTCCATATAATGGTGATATTTACTCACCCGCTTTATTTGCATGATCCCCAGCAAAAAAACCGAAATTGTAAACAAAACGAACAAAATGTAATTACCATCCATCCCTCCTTCCCTCCTATGCAAGTCCTGCTAATGCCAATGCTGAAACTCCTAACCCAACTGGATTCCCACTAGCCGCGCCAGCAAGAGCCGCGGCCCCAAACATGCTAATCCAAGTTATATAAAGGTTCATTTCTGAACTATATTCCTCTGC